>JAFQBA010000120.1 GCA_017416845.1 Clostridia bacterium | reverse complement strand
TATGGATATTTTAGAAGAGATAAATTTTGGCGGTACTACAATATTACTGGTAACACACGACGCAAAGGTAGCGTCAAGAGCCGACAGAATTATTTATCTTGAGGACGGGAAAATCAAGGATGAGTTCAGACTGAAAAAGGGTTCGGAAAGCAACATAAAAGAATGGCTTGCAAAAATGGGATTTTAAGGTATTATATTCTTATGGAAAAATGATTTTCTGATGAAAACGCAGTAAATAAGCAAAATGCTACGCAAAGTAGCGAAAAAATATGCCGATGTAAACCGTAATTTCTTGTTTTGTAAAGCAAAATTATCTAAAATTAAGTCAACAAATTAAAGAGGTCATCAATATGACATTTGCAGAAAAATTAAAATCAATGCGTAAGCAGTCGGGTATGTCGCAGGAAAAGCTGGCTGAAAAAATCGGAGTTTCAAGACAGGCTATAACCAAGTGGGAAAATAATTCGGGAATCCCCGATATTGAAAATATGCTTGCTTTATCTTCACTTTTCAACGTTTCCGTTGATGAGCTGCTCTCAAACGAAAAGATTGAGAAAAAGCAGGACGACTATTTATATGAAAGCGTAACCGAGTACGATATTGACAACATAAAGCGTTATGATATGAACTTAGGCGGTGCAAATACGCTCGTGCTGTCAGGCTATGAGGGGGAAAAAATCCGTGTGCGCCTTGCATCAAACACCCTTGCAACACTTCAGAGTGATTTTAAGGTGAAGATTGACGACAGCAAAAATCACATTGACATTGATATCAGCCGCAAAAACGGTATGACCGAGGCAAACGCAAAGGAGCAGGTGATGATTTTTGTTCAGCTCCCTAGTCAGTATATCGACAGAATTGAAGCGTCAATAAATGCAGGCGGGGTTGAGGTCAAGAATCTGAACTGCGAGAATCTTGAGCTTGAAACAAAAACACATAATGTTATAATTGACGGCTTTGTCGGTACGCTTGAGATTGACTGCAATCTTGATATGGACATTGTGTGCAACACTCTAAACGGCTCTGTTGAGGTCAATCAGATTTCGGCAACCTCAAGAATCACCGTTCCCGAAAATGCTGAATTTACCGCCGTTAAAAAGGGGATCGGCACAAGCATTTCATATGAAATGGACGGAAAAAAGGCGGAGGATTTCAGCGCCGCAGACTCAGAAAATGTTATCGAGCTTAACGGAATGAAGAGCGAGCTTGTTATTTGCAGAAATGAATAGAATTAAAAAATACAAAAAGGAGATGTCAGCTGTGAATCACACAGATAAAGCACAGAAATATTTCAGTAATAATTTCAACTGTTCTCAGGCTGTTTTTACAACCTTTGCAACGGAAATGTGTTTAGATGAGGAGCTTGCACTTAAAATTGCGACGCTATTCGGCGGCGGTGCCCGCAAGGGAGAAATGTGCGGAGCAGTTTCAGGTGCCTTAATGGTATTAGGATTAAAATACGGTCATTGTCATTCGGAAAATGAAGAAGAAAAGGGAAGAGCCTATCGGATTTCAGAGGACTTTATGAATCGCTTTATTCAAAAAAACGGTACTGTTGTATGCAGGGAGCTTTTAGGATATGATCTGTCTGAACCGGAGGATATGAAGAAGATAAAAGAATTGAATCTGTTTAAAACCACCTGTCCGGAAATGGTTAGATGTGCAACAGAGATTGTAGATGAAATGATTAGGGAGTTGGGATAAATATGAAAATCGAAACTAAAAGACTGACAATTACCAAATTTACTATGGATATGGCAGAAGCCGTACATAAGGAGTCGCTGGACGAGGACAACCGCCGTTTTGTCCCCGATGAAGTGTTTGAAACTGTGGAAGAAGCGGCGGAAACCGTAGAATTTCTGATGGGTGTATATGAAAACGGCAACGGTCCGCTTGTGTATCCTGTCACGCTGAAAGACGGTACATACATCGGCTATGTGCAGGCTGTTACCTTTGATGACGGCACTTGGGAAATTGGCTACCACATTGGCAAAAATTACACCAAGCAGGGTTACGCCACCGAAGCAGTCAACGCCTTTCTGCCTGTGATTATGAAGCAAATCGGCATTACAGAAATGACGGGCATCTGCCTTGCAGAGAACCTTTCATCCGTCAAGGTTATGGAGCGTTGTGGATTTGCAAAGCTTTACGAAGGAATAGGTAATTATCAAGGTGAGCAGAGAGAAATCTGCAGATTTGTATATTACCTCTCTCCAAAAGATATTGTGGTGAAGTTTTTTGAGGACGGCTATACCAACCAAAACTATGATTTTGTAATGACCTGTGTGGCTGAGAAATACATTGACCACAGTCCTGCATCGGCAAGAAGTAATGCAGACGCCGTTGGAATTTTGAAAATCGTTGCCCACCAATTCTCCAATCTGACAGTAAAGGTGCTGAATGTTTTTGCAGAGGGTGGAATGGTTGCCACTCGTGTTCTCTATGATGGTATCCACTCCGGCACCTGTATGGGTATTCCGGCTACAGGGAAGCATATCACATTTGAGGCTCTGGAAAACTTCAAGGTTGAAAAAGGCAAAATCACAGAGTCTTGGGGCTATTGGCCTGACAAAGAAATTGAGCAAAAGCTGAAATCGGAATAAGCGGATTTCTATTCAGCGACTATTATAGCTATCTGTTATATTGCGGTTTTGATTAAAATTAGTCTTTTCAGAATTAATAAGACTAATAAAAAAAGAAACCCTATATAGAAAAACAATTATCACTAAAATTGCAGTCTGCTTTTTATGTATTATGTAAGTTACTACTGACTAATTTTGAAATGTAATAGTATTTCAAATGCACCAAGGAATACGAAATTTACCCACAATTTAGTTTAGGTGCATTTGTATTAAAATAAGAGATTTGTTCCAGTCGAGTGTCTCGACACGCAGATCGTGTTCGGGGCATTCTTCTTTTTTTAGTTAATTTCTCGTGTCAATGGGTACATCTTTATTATAACTTATTGACAAATAAGAACCGCAATTTTGATACAAAGCGTATCTTAATTGCGGTTCATTTTTTGTGTCTTAAAAACGGCTTGTAATCAGTGTTTACGGCATTTTTGCCTTCTAGTAAAGTGTCAGAGTGATTATAAAATACGGCTGTTTTGTAATAAAAAAGTCAGTCTTTGAGTGTGTTTTCAGAGCCGATTTTTTATTCTGACACAAAACTTTCTGACCGTTTCATTTTTCAAATAAGCGTTAAACACAAGCAAAATACATTTAACAAAATTACTGCTTTGCTTCAAGAAATCAATGCCTCCCTAATATATCAAGATGTTGAATTTGAAATTCGTACAGAATATCCAATAGAGTATATGGAATTGATAATTGACAGATATATTAAACTTTTCAATATTCATCCTGAATGTATTGTAAGAGGCAGAGGACATCGCAAAACATCTGAACAAAGAACTTATGACAAGCTTGTTGAATATACAGAGAAACTAAAGAAATATGCAATTCATATCAACACCTGTGGAGATAACAGAAACAGCTATTCTAAAACAGACAATGACGCAACCTTTTTCAGAATGAAAAGGGACTATATGGGTAACGACCAATTACTATCCGGATATAACATTCAGTTTGGTGTATGTGATGAATACATTGCTGTCTGTGACATAAAGCAATATGCATCGGATATGGATTGCTTTATTCCGCTTATGGAAAAGTACAAAAAGATACACGGCTTTCATCCAAAATATCCTGTTGCAGATGCAGGATATGGTTCATTCAATAATTATCTATAACTATCTAATTTTCTTGCTAATTGCATACCATATTCAGTCTGAATCATTAATTCTTCTTTAAGACTTTCAATGTTTTTATTAAGCAAAGCGTGAATTACTTCATTACGATATTCACGCCACTTATCAATCTCATCCAAAACATCTAAAAATTCGTCTATGTCAAAAGCCCCTTCATACTGAGATTTCAATGCTATAAGATACTTATCTTCATCATAACCGCCATTAACAGTAGCTGCCCAATTAAGAGTACAACGAATAATTTTTATTTTGCCTGAAATTGTGGATATATTCAATTTTTCGTTTTCTTTTGGTTTTCGATAGTCTATGACAATATTTTTCAAGTATTGATGTACCTTTTTGCAGATTTTAGTGTCTGTTATTCTATCAAAAGCTCCTATATGATAAAGAAACGACTTTAGTCTATCTTCTATCATAGAATATGCTATCATCATAGCTTAAAAATAAAACTTTTCATTAATAGCCTTACGATATTTTCCACAGTATTCTTTGTATGTACGTCGCTTATCTGCATTATCGTATACTTGATGAATCTTCATAAAAAAACAATCTCCTAATCAATATATAAAAATCATACACCTTAACTGAAACTTTTTCAATAGATTTTATGCATTATGATAAAATTCACTTACAAAACATTGAAAACAACTACCCAGAAAAACACAGGACATCATTTCCGATGCCCTGTGTTTTTCTTTGCTCATATTTCAAAACTGTCGGTTATGCCTATCAGCCTTGAGTTATCTCTTTTCACATAATACATCTCGGTAATCTGTGATGTACTGTGTCCGAGAAGGTCACCTGCCTGTCTTGGGGTGAGGCATTTGATTGTACCGTCAGGTTGTTTGACACCATTCACAAGGTTAGTTGCGAATGTATGTCTGAGGCTGTGCAAACCCTTTTGTTCAATGCCAGCCGCTTCAAGTATTCGGTAATACCTCTTTCTGAGGTTGCTTGGTTTCGTGTAGTTGCCCTTACTGTCGCAGACCAGAGGTGTGTCCTCACCGAAATAAAACTCTGCTCTCAGCTCCTTTATGGCTTCAATAGCGGTGTTATTGAGAGGGACTGTTCTCTTGCTCGTAGCAGTCTTTGGCTTGCCAACTTCAATCTCCCTGCCAGATTCAAACTCTACCCCATCCCTTTTCTGAACCTCTTTCACAGCCTGATTGATGTGCAGAACCCTGTTTTCAAGGTCAATGTCATTGTTAAGCAGACCGAGTAACTCTCCTGTCCTCAAGCCTGTGTTCAGCATTAGGATGTATGCCGCTGACTGCTGATACATCCTCTTGCCCGTTCCCCAGGTCCTGACACATTCCTCTTTGAACTTTTGTATCTCCTTATCTGTGAACACAACTACTGTGTCACAGGTGGGGAGATTCTCTTTGCCCTGAGCTGCCATGAAGTTAGGCTTCTTTATCATAGTCACACTACGCATAGGGTTCTTTTCTATGTACTCTTGTTCGATTAGGAACTTGAAATACTCCCCTATGATTCCATGAATTTTCTTGACCGTACTGTAAGCGTAACCGTCATTCATCTTATCGTTGAGAAGCTTTTTGATGTCGGCCGCTTTTAT
>JAFQBA010000119.1 GCA_017416845.1 Clostridia bacterium | reverse complement strand
GGGGACGTACACGAACTGGCACCGCAAAAATCGCTAAGCCGCTTCGTGTACGTCCCCCGCTGTCCTCCAATTTGCAAAATCCGTCATTATTGTGGACAGTGCCGCCTCACGCCCTTGTGTTAAGCAGCTCGACAAACCCCAATTTGAACCCTTATTCCATGTGCTTTTTTATCTTCGACTCATGCAAATAGCATCGATTATATGCTTTAAGCTACTTCTGTAAAACTGAAAAATCGGATAAAATAAGTAAAGAATCAACGCTATTTGCTCGGAGGTGTTAAGATGGAGAAAGCAGAACTCGGAAGTATGATTAGAAAAGTGAGACTGATGAAAGGATACACACAAGAGGTTTTGGCTGAAAAGGCAGACATTGGCTTGATGTATTACGGAGAAATTGAACGCGGAGTTAAAATGCCAAGCATGAAAACCTTTATTAATATTATTGAAGCACTTGAAGTTTCTGCTGATTATATTTTACAAAACGAACTTTCGTCGGGCAAGGAGTATGTGTTTGACGAGCTTACCAAAAAGCTTGAAGGCCTTACACCGCAACAACGCAAAACAGCATCGGATATACTTGATGCATATATAAAAAATCTTTAAAAATAATTGGAGTCGCTTTGGGCGGCTCTATTATTTTGTATAATTTCAATTTGCGATTTCAAAAATTTATCTAATTAAGCATAGACTTTTCTTTGTATTTGTGATAACATTAGCATATAGCATAGATTATATGCTGGCATTATCGGTTTTTACCGTAATATTAAAAATGCTGAATATGCATATATGAATTGGAGGAAAGTCTAATGTTTAAAATCAAAAACAACCATTTATCGGTAGAAGGAATAAAATTTTTGCTTCCTCAAAACTTTTATATTGACATTGACGGAATGGAAGATGTTCACCCCGACGGACTGCGACTTATAAATCCCGAAAAAGACTGCAGCATAGTTTTCATGACAAAAGACGAAGAATGTGACTCGCTGATTGTCACGCTTTTGGAAACCTTTATTGACCCGGTGTTGGGGATTGGTATTGCCGATAATATGTTTGAGGAAAACGAAACCGGAGAAATATGGATTGAAGAACCAAAAATTAAAGAGAAAAACGGCTTAATTATTGCCGATGTCAAATATCATTCACAACGTGCTTACTACTATCGGATGCATTTTGAAAGAATTATAGGCTACGAGCGCAGGTTTGAAGTTTTGTTTGAAGTTCTCAAAGAAAAAAATACGGATATTGAGACGGTTTTAAACCGCAAAAGCATGAAAGAATTTTGTGAAAGCTTTGCGTTGGATGATTAGATACATACACCCAAATATAACTGCACCGTTGCACACAACAAAAAAGAGGCGAGCTCATCAAGTGAGCCCGCCTGTTTTTATCAGTCGAATAATTTTTCACATCAGATAACCGACATTTATTCACCAACAATTTCGCTATATAGTCCCATATATTTTTCAGCCGGTTTAGCCCAGCTTGTGTCAAGTTTCATGATAGCACTGCGGTGTTTTTGAAGTTTGACCTTGTCTTTGAAAAACTCTGCCGCGCGCTCCACTGCACCAAGCATATCGTGAGCATTGAACACCTTAAATGTAAAGCCTCTGCCCTCCAGAGTTTCGGTGTTAAGCGGTGCCACGGTGTCCACAAGACCGCCGGTTTCTCTTACAATGGGCACAGAGCCGTAGCGCATGGCAATGAGCTGTGAAAGACCGCAGGGTTCACTTTTTGACGGCATGAGGAAAAAGTCGGATGCCGCATAAAGACGGTTAGCCCAAACGGGGTCAAACATAATTTTTGCACAAACCGTTTCGGGATGAACATATGAAAGGAATTTAAACATTTCTTCATAACGAGCATCACCGGTTCCCACAACAACGAGCTGAATGCCCATTGTGGCAAGGTTGTCTGCCACCCACTCCACAAGCTCCAGACCCTTGTGATTAACAAGTCTTGTTATCATGGCAACCATTGGAACATCGTCTCTCACGGGGAGACCCAGTTCTTCCTGAAGCTTGGCTTTGCATTTTGCTTTCCCGCCAAGAGATGTTGGCTTGAAATTAAAATCTATTGTAGAATCTTTTTCGGGATTGAAAAGCTTTGTGTCAATTCCGTTTATGATGCCACAGGTTTTATATTGATTCTCGGCAATGATGCTTTCAAGACCGTGAGCAAAATATGCATACTGAATTTCGTGGGCATAGGTTTCGGACACTGTGGTAAGCTTGTCACAAAGAACAATTGCGCATTTCATGGCATTTATCATTTCGTCCTGAGTTGCAACATTTCGCCATTTTTCGTCCACACCAAGCACCTGAGAGAGAAAATCGGGATTTGCTTTGCCCTGATATTCAATGTTGTGAATGGTAAAGACGGTACGTATTTTGTCAAAGCCTTCAACATCTGAATAGTGAGCCTTCAAAAACAGAGGAACAAAGCCCGTCTGCCAGTCGTTGCAATGAATGACATCGGGAACAAAGCCGGTGTGAACAAGCATTTCGAGCACAGCCTTCGAGAAAAAGGCAAAACGTTCGCCGTCATCTGCATGACCGTAGAGGGAAGTGCGGTTAAAATAGTCATCATTATCCACAAAATAGTAGGTCACCTTTGTACCTTTAACCTTTCCGCGCCCCGGAGTTTTTACGGTCTTTTTGAAAATGCCCGCATACACGTTTCTCCATGCCAGAGGAACATAAAACTCTGTTACAAATTCAATGCCCAAATCGGGATTGTTTTTAATTTTTGCATAATATGGCAAAACCACCGCTATTTCGCTGTCTTCATATTTTGAAAGCTCGGGCGGCAAAGCACCCATAACATCGCCCAGACCGCCGGATTTTATAAAAGGGGCTGCTTCACTTGCTGCAAATAAAATTTTCATATGTTTAGTCCTTTCATAATTAATTTATATTGTGTCTCCCTTGTGAACAATAATCGGTGAGCTTGAACCGCCAATGAGGGTTGCTCCTGCAGTAATTGTCACATTTTTGTCTATGATTGCATTTTCAATTTTTGCTCCCTTGCCGATTGACGAACCCTGCATGATTATGGCATTTTTAATTTTGGCGCCTTCTTCAACGGTTACATCTCTGAAAACAACGGCATTTTCAAGCTTGCCGCAAATTTTGCATCCGTCGGCAATGACAGAATCACTAACCGAAGAGGTTTCGGCATAATATGTCGGAGCTTCGTCACGAACCTTGGTATAGATTGGTGATTTCGGATTGAAAATGTCTTCTCTTATGCGCTCGTCCATAATGCGGAAGTTGTTTTTGAAATAGGACAAAATGCTGTGGTTACGAAGAACCGGACCTTTGAACTCATACACATTGATGCTTACGCTGTCATCGGCAAAGCGGGTCAAAAGGAAATCTCTTTCAAAGCTGTAGCGACCGCGGGCAACATAGTTATTTATGATGCTGAGGAGATATTTTCTCTCAACAATAAACATTCCCATACCTGCCAGAGAATCTTCACCAAGGCTCTGACCGATGGCAAGGTCAACAGCTTTTCCGTCTTCGCCTTTTTTAAGAATAAGATCGTTGTCAACGGTTTCGTATGCGCAAAGGTCACGGCTTGCAATGGCAGTAACGTCGGCACCTGATTTCACATGGCTTTCAAGAGCTTTTTCGTAGTTGATGTTGCAGATGACGGTTGTGTCACACAAAACAACATAGTCGGGTTTTATGGATTGCAAAAACTGAATCGCATTTGAAAGTGCTTCCAAATTTCCGCGATATACATTTGTTGCACCCGAAGCAAAGGGGGGCAAAATGTAGAAGTTTGCGTTTTTGCGGCTGAGGTCCCATTCACTGCCGGAACCCAGATGGTCCATGAGTGACTGGTAGTTATATTTGGTGATAAGACCGATGGACGATATGTTGGAGTTTACCATGTTTGAAAGCACAAAGTCCACAAGGCGATATCTTCCGCCAAAGGGAAGAGATGCCACGGTTCTTTTCATGGTCAAATCACCCAGTGATGTATCATACACATTTGAAAAAATAATTCCTGTCATTTTCATATCAGTCTGCCCCCTTACTGTCCAACGGTTTCACCGGCACCGATTACGGTGTTTTTGCCGATTACACAAATATCTTTTTTCACGCTTGTTACGTCCTCGGGAATTTCGCCCACTTTGGCATTCATTCCCACAATACTTTCCTGACCGATGATGGCATATTTTACAACAGCACCGCTTTTGATTTCAACATCGGGCATGATAACACTGTTGATTACAATTGCATCTTCGGCAATTTTGCATCCCGTTGAAATTACCGAGTTTTTAACACTGCCCTTGATGCTGCAGCCCTCGGCAACAAAGGAGTTGCTTATCTGAGCTGTTTTTGAAATAAGCGTGGGCGGCTCGGCATAGTTTCGGGCATAAATCTTGTAGTTTTTGTCTTTAAGCTCAATGGGAACATTGGGGTCCAAAAGATCCATGTTTGCTTCCCAAAGGCTCTGAAGAGTTCCAACGTCTTTCCAGTAGCCGTCAAACTGATATGCAAAAAGTTTTCTGCCGTCACCCAAAAGTGCGGGAATAACATTTTTACCGAAATCATTTGAAGAGTCGGGGTCTTTTTCGTCTGCTATGAGATATTCTTTTAAAATTTTCCAGTCGAAAAGATACACACCCATCGAAGCCTTTGTGCTTTTGGGCTGTTTGGGTTTTTCTTCAAATTCATAAATTGAGTCGTCGGCATTGGTGTTCATGATACCGAAGCGCGAAGCCTCTTCAATGGGAACATCCAAAACGGCAATGGTGCATTCTGCGCCCTTTTCCTTGTGGAAACGGAGCATTTTTTCATAGTCCATTTTGTAGATGTGGTCGCCCGAAAGAACAAGCACATATTCCGGGTCATATCTGTCAACAAAGTTGATGTTCTGATAAATTGCATTGGCAGTGCCTTTGTACCACTCGCTCTTTTTGCTTTTTGCATAGGGCGGGAGGATATGTACACCTCCAAAGTTGCGATCAAGCCCCCATGGTGAGCCTGTGCCGATGTAGTCGTTTAGCTCAAGGGGCTGATATTGGGTCATAATTCCCACGGTGTCTATTCCTGAGTTGACGCAGTTTGAAAGAGGAAAGTCTATGATGCGGTATTTTCCCCCAAAGGGCACTGCAGGCTTTGCGGTTTCTTCGGTTAAAACCTTTAGTCTGCTCCCTTGTCCGCCTGCCAACAGCATGGCAATGCATTCCTTACTTTTTCCTCTGATCATGAAGATACGCCTCCTAAAACATTATTTCTCCAATTTATAGTATAATACCGACATAGCCGGAATTGTTATTTCAATACTTTTGTCACTGCCATGCATGGGTATGTCTTTTGCCTTCACCATGCCCTGTCTGCTTCCTTTTCCGCCATATGCGGCTTTGTCACTTGAAAATATGCATTTGTAGCTTCCGCCTTCGGGAACGCCTATTTTGTATTTAGCGCGTTTAACCGGGCAGAAATTGCAAACGGCAATGATTTCTTCGCCTTTTTTGTTTATTCGTCTGAACGAAATCACACTCTGGGAATCGTCATCACAGCAAATCCACTTAAAGCCGTCCCAGTTTGTGTCGTTTTCCCAAAACTCACTGTGGTCAAGATAGAAACGGTTGAGGTCACAAACATATTTATGCATTTTTTTGTGAGCATCATAGCTAAGAAGCATCCAGTCCAGCTCTTTTTCCGGATTCCATTCAATGAACTGTGCAAACTCATTGCCCATGAAGCTGAGCTTTTTGCCCGGGTGAGCCATCATGTAGCCCAGGAAAACACGGAGATTGTCAAATTTTTCGTCATATTCACCGGGCATTTTGCCAATCATCGAACATTTTCCGTGAACAACCTCGTCATGAGAGATTGGCAAAATGAAATTTTCGGAAAATGCATAGGTCAGCGAAAACGTCAGGTTGTTGTGCCTGCCTTTTCTAAACAGCGGGTCGGTTGACATGTATGAAAGCATGTCGTTCATCCAGCCCATGTTCCACTTGAAGTTGAAGCCAAGACCTCCGTCATAGGTCGGCTTGGTAACCATTGGAAATGCCGTTGATTCTTCGGCAATCATAAGCACCGATTCATCATTTGAAAATGCGGCGCAGTTGAGCTTTTTAAGAAAATCTATTGCTTCGAGATTGTAGTTGCCGCCAAAAACATTGGCTCTCCACTGCCCGTCCTTTTTGCCGTAGTCAAGATAGAGCATTGATGCCACCGCATCAACACGGAAGCCGTCTATGTGATAAACCTCCTGCCAGAAGCTCACATTTGAAATGAGAAATGACATAACCTCGGGTCTGCCATAGTCAAAAATGCGCGTGTTCCAATCGGGATGTTCGTTTTTGAGCGGGTCGGAATATTCATAACAAAAGCCGCCGTCAAAGCTTGCAAGACCGTGGGCATCCTTGGGGAAATGTGCTCCAACCCAGTCGAGAATGACATAAATGCCCTCGCTGTGGCAAATGTCCACAAACTTTGCAAAGTCCTCGGGAGTGCCGTAGCGTGATGTGGGGGCATAGTAGCCCGTTACCTGATAGCCCCACGAAAGGTCATAGGGATATTCTGTTACAGGCATCAGCTCAATGTGAGTGTAGCCCATTTTTTTAACATATTTCACAAGCTCTTTTGCGCTTTCGGCATAGGTGAAAAAGTTGCCGTCGGCGTGCTTCATCCATGAACCGATGTGCACTTCATATATGTTCATGGGACATTCCATGTGATTTGTTTTCTTTTTTGCATCAAGAAACTTTTTGTCTGTCCAATTATAATTTGAATAATCATAAACCTTGCCTGCGGTTTCGGGTCTTGTGCAGGTGTGAAAAGCATAGGGGTCGGTTTTATGGAAAAATTCACCGCTTTGAGTTTCGATGTAATATTGGTAGTTATCGTAGATTTTTGCATTGTCCGAAAATCCTTCCCAGATTCCGCCGCCCAAACACGTCATTTGGGGAGCATTTTTGTCCCATCCGTTAAAATCACCGACAACTCTCACGCTTTTTGCATGGGGAGCCCACACTCTGAACACAAAACCCTTGTCTGTTTTGTGACAGCCAAAAAATTTGTAGGCATTTTTGCAATCCCCCGAAAAAAACGATTCTTTAAAACTGTCTGTGTTAAATTTGTCTGTCCTATTCTTCATTAATTACAGCCTTTCGTAAAAATCATTGTCAATTTGTCAGAATTCTATAACTATACTCTTTTTATCATATCACATTTAGGATAAAATTACCATATTTATTCCACACAAAAAAATCAAGGTTTTTTATTGAAAACTCACAAGTGTAATTCAAAACAGTGACAATACTAAAAGTATATTCTCAATTAATTGCAATTATGCCATATATACAAGCCTGTTTTGATAGCCGACGCCAAAAAAGCTTGGTTATTAAGGCTATATTTTGTCACAGTTAAAAGTTATTGTCAGCATAAGCGAAATCAATTGCGGAGAACATAAAACTGTATTCCGAAAGATGAAAGGAGCAGAATTTTTTGAAATTTTTTCACAAAAACCGATTCATCAACTTTGTTTGCTTTTTCATATTATTCGCCCTCTTCTCACCTATTATACTTTCATCGGCAATTCCGCCAAATGCCACAGTAACCAAAAGCGAAGCATCAAATATGTGGATTCCCGAGGGAATGCGATGGGTAGTGCGTACAAGAGAATCACCTGCGGAGTTTGTTTTGGAAAATACAGCTCAAAAGCTTGACAAAAATACAAAAAGCTACAACACAACAGTATATTTTTGCGGTGTTTTACCCATTAAAAAGGTAAACATTTCGGTCACAGAGGACAAAACCGTAATACTCGGCGGTGAAGCAGTTGGAATAAATCTCAGAACAGACGGTGTTTTGGTGGCAGAACTCGATTCAATAAAAACCGTAAGCGGAAAATCTGTTTCACCGGCCCGGGATGCCGGCATCAAGAGCGGTGATATAATAGAAAGCATCAACGGTATAAAAGTATATAAAAAGGAAGAAATATCCGAAATAGTGGAAAGCGGCGATAATCCTCTTAAAATATGCGGAAACAGAAACGGGAAAAATTTTGAATGTGAAATTGAAAGTGTAAAGGACGAAACAGGGAAAAACGCAATTGGCATATGGATAAGAGATACTGTTGCAGGCATCGGCACTGTAACCTTTTATTCAGACAATAGTTTTGCCGCTCTGGGACATCCTATTTGCGACATTGACACAGGGAAATATGTCTCTGCCTCAGGCGGTGCAATTTATTCTGCCGCAATAGTCGGTGTTGACAAGGGCGAAAAAGGTTCTCCCGGTTCTCTTAAGGGAATATTTACAACAAACAAAACAGGAGAGATAACTGCAAATTCTCAGTATGGTGTTTTCGGAACATCGG
Organism: Clostridia bacterium; assembly: GCA_017416845.1. Lineage (GTDB taxonomy): Bacteria > Bacillota > Clostridia > UMGS1810 > UMGS1810 > RGIG1828. Next base: position 9,756 of record JAFQBA010000119.1, on the reverse strand, counting down.
TTTCTTCGAAACCCGAAAGAATCCCTGTTGGAAAAAAAAATGAGATAAGATGCAAGGAAGCCCAAATTGTTTGCGACATCGGAAAGGGTCCGGAAAAATTTGACATAGAAATTCAGCGAATTATGCCCGAGTCCGACACGTCAAAGTCTATGGTTATTCACATAACAGACAAAACGCTTTTGGAAAAAACCGGCGGAATTGTGCAAGGGATGAGTGGTTCACCGATACTTCAAAATGGCAAAATTGTGGGAGCCGTTACGCATGTTTTTGTAAATGATCCGACACGGGGGTATGGGATATTTATTGAAAACATGCTAGCGGAGGCTGAAAAAATCAAATAACTTTAGTGCTCACTTATACTTAATGTAGGTGAGCATTTTTTATTAATTCCATTGACTTTCATCATAATATGATGTATAATATCATGACAAAAGTAAAAAGCGGGTGATAATATGGATTATATGACAGAACTTAAATCAATAGCAAAAAATAATGGTGAGATTATAGAAACCAAAACCGCTGCCGAACATGGTATATCTAAGGCAATGCTCTATAAATTGTGTAAAGAAAATAAAATTCAAAGAATTGTAAAAGGTCAGTATATCCTTCCGGATGATATGCAAGATGAACTCTTATCTATAAGTAAGCGCAGCGAAAAAATAATTTTTTCCCACGAAACTGCTTTGTTTTTACATGGAATTTCCGACCGAACACCTTTTGAACATACCATTACTGCACCTTCCGGGTGTATTCCTTCTACATCAATCAAAGCAGAATGCAAGGTGTATTATATTAAACAAGAACTGTTTTCTTTAGGAAAGACAATTCTAAAAACTCCTGTAGGAAATAGCGTGCCGGCATATGATATGGAAAGAACAATATGTGATATAATCCGCAGTCGCAATAAAATCGGAACGGAGACCTTTTTATCAGCGCTCAAAATGTATGTGGCAAATCCTAAAAAGGATTTAAATAAATTAAACATGTATGCAAAAAAATTTAAGCTAGACAAACTGGTTCGTCAGTATCTGGAGGTGCTTTTATGAGTAAAGCTATGAGTTTAAAAGCTAAAATTCGAAATATAGCTAAACAGAAAAACATTCCCGCTCAGGTTATATTGCAAAATTATATGTTTGAACGCTTGTTAGTGCGGCTTTCAATGTCAGAATACAAAGAAAAGTTTGTGTTAAAAGGCGGAATGCTTGTTGCCGCAATTGTGGGGCTTGATAATCGTGCAACAATGGACATGGATACTACACTCAAAAACCTTCCTCTTACACCGGAAGCGATTCGTACTGCTTTAGAAGATATTTGCAATATCTCATGTGAAGATGATGTGAGCTTCGATGTCGGAAAAATTGCACCTATTAGAGACGACGATCTCTATGGTGGTTACAGAGTGATGCTAAATGCTAAGTTCGAGACTCTCGTAACACCGCTGAGTATTGATGTATCTACAGGTGATGTAATTACTCCCAATGCAATTCCATATACTTTCACTGAGATTTTTAACGACGATATGTCTTACGAATTGTGGGCATACAATATTGAAACTGTTATGGCTGAAAAAGTCGAAACCATTCTTCGAAGAGGTGTATTTAATACCCGTCCAAGAGATTTTTATGATGTTTACATACTTACTACAACCCAAGAGTACGATAAAACATTGTTTGCTGATGCACTAAAAGCGACTGCCAAGCATCGTGGCACAACCAATCAAATTGCAGATATATCCGGCATTTTGAAAAATCTTGAAGAAAGCACGGAGCTTAAATCAAGGTGGGACAAGTATCGTAAACAGTTTGCATATGCTAAAGAGATTGAATACAAAAACATATTAGAAATTCTTGACAATTTGATTAAATAAAATTTTACTCCAAAAATTAACCAAATGTTGTTTTGTTCCACTATATTAATGAAATCATCGATGATTATTCAAAAAGAGGTGTAAAATTGGATAAACAAGAACTTGATGCAAAAATTGCAGACGCAGCAAAATCGTTGTTGTCATATTGTATAGTCAGAACTTCTAATTATTTCGAAGCAGAAGATTTATCACATGATATTATATTAGAAATATATAAATCTGCAAATAACATTCGTAATAATGATGCTTTTTATGGCTTTATGTGGGCAATTGCAGGTAATGTGTATAAGCAATGGTGCAAAAATAAAGCAAGAAATAAAGAATGTGAACTAATGGACAACTTATATGACGAGTTTGAGTTTTTGAGTGATGAAAATTCGGAATTATATTTGCTACGCCGAGAGTTGACATTACTTAGCGAAAAGTATCGTAAAGCTGTCATATTGTATTATATCGAAAGAGAATCTTGTTCGGAAATATCCGCCCACCTCTCTATCAGCGAAAGTATGGTTAAATACCTGCTTTTCAAATCAAGACAAATTCTGAAAGAAGGTATGAGCATGGAACGAAATTACGGTCAACAAAGCTATAACCCGAAAGGACTTTCCCTTTTATTTTGGGGAAATGGTGAAAATCATTATTATCATTTATGTGATAGTAAAATATCACAGAACATTCTTTTTGCCTGCTATAATGATAAGCTGACAGCAGAACAGATTAGTTTAGAAATCGGCGTGTCACTTCCGTATATGGAGGACAAATTAAATGAATTATGTGAGTATGAGCTACTTAAAAAAGACGGAAACAGATACTTTACCAACATCGTAATTTTTACAAGGGATTTTGCAAATGAGGTTAATGCTAAAACCACAGAACTGCGAGAAAGAATTACAACCACTTTAACTGAAGCAATATCAAAATATGAAGCTGAAGTGAGAAACATTGGTTTTGCGGGAGCGGATATGAACAATAATTCCTTCAAGTGGCAAATGGTAAGTTTTCTTCTTTACAATGCTGTAGTTGAAAATTTACAGAACAAAATCAATATTGCGTATCCTAAAGACAAGTTTGGCACAGAGTGTTTCGTTTGGGGTTCAGAAAATGGAGAGCAGAGTTCTTGGGCATCGCAGTTCGGATTTGGTATATCCAATGCAACAAATGAAACAGGGGATTATATTAAATTTATGGATTTTCCGATAAATGGTGAAATGGTACACCATTATTACTTTAATCGTCAAAATGTAACCAATGTTTTTTTAGATATTGCCAAAGGTATCACTGATAAATTCAGCGAAAATGATAAGGCATTAGCTGCTGATATGGTAAGAAAAGGATATGTTATTTCAAATGAAAAAGGAATATTTGTAAATGCTCCAATTTTCACCAAAGAACAGCATCAAAAGGTTAAAGAAATTTTTGCTGATACAACTGCCATTATTGCTGACGAAGCAGAAACCTTGATGGAAACTGTATCAAAAATTTTGAAAGAGCATACCCCGGTACACCTGAAGAAATTCGTAAAAGACATGGCATATCTGCGATTGTTTGAGGATACAATATCTGCTCCGGTATCAATACTTTATGATAGAAAATATCTACTTCCTTACAACAATAATTCCCTTCTTCCAACAACATATGTAATTCTTAAATAATTTCAAAATATTTTTGTCCCATATTGACAACACTCGTGTCGGGTTCACCTTTAGTTCAAAATGGCAAGTTAGTTGGTGCAGTTACTCACGTTTTTGTGAATGATCCAACAAGAGGTTATGGGATATTCATCGAGAATATGTTAGCTGAAGCAGAAAAAATTAAATAACAACAAAAGCATCCTGCTATTTGCGGGATGCTTTTGCATATTCTTTTGGTGATTTTTTAAAAGACTTTTTAAATTCACGGGAAAAATAGCTTTCGTCATGAAAACCTGAGAGTTCTGCCACATCACTAACAGTATATAATCCTGATGTGAGCAATTCCTTTGCACGTTCAATTTTCAGATTGTTAATGTACTTGATAGGTGATATACCATAGTTTTTTAAAAATATTCTTCTAAAATATGATTCACTCATATTACAAAGTTCGGCTAAATAGGATATTTCAATATTATCGTTGGTGTACTCTGTATAAATATAATCAATAGCAGGTCTTATTAAGTTCAATTTATCACTTGGAATATATCCGATTTCATATTCTCTTATTAAATCAAAAAGTATGTTGTAAAGCAGAGATTTACACTTGATTTCAAATCCCGACGGTTTTTGCCTCCAGACCTGCTCGGCATTTCGAAATAACTCGGTAAAACCTTTGTGGTTTTTTATTTTGAATTTGAAGGGTTCAAATGAGGGGTTGCCGAAAAGTTGAAAGTTAATCGCATAGCATCCGCCACCACCTTGTGTTTTAACGGTATAATTTGAACCTTTAGGTAAATATAACACATTGTTTTCGCAGATTGTGATTGTATTGGTTTCGTCAAATGTATATTGTCTTACACCGCCATCGTGAAATACAATGCCGTGATTTGGGCGGTTTTTGTGAACGGGTACTCCGTTTCCGGCGGAAACATAGCAGGCAAGCGTAATGTTTTCTATATCAAAGTTATATTTCATAAAATTTTGCATATAAAACACCTCAAGTATAATTGTAACATTCTGTATCGGAATAGTCAAGTTGTATTGGAATGTTTATTGCTTTTTTTTGATGGGTATGTATAATGATTGTATATACAAATATAAAAGGAGCTGCAGGTTTATATGAAAAAGTTCGATAAAAATAATACCGGGCTATGCAATCAGTTTGAAAATATTTGCTGGATTGAGGAAAGTGGCATGTGTGAAGCTGAGCTTAAAGCAGCAGTTGACAAACTTACTGAAAACCAAGAAGGTTTATCAAAGGCTATAATGAAAGCAAAAACCTTTGAACTTATAGTCACTCAATCGCGTATTGCGATTGACAGGGACGATATTTTTCAGGATAAGCTTTTCGGCAGAAATATGATTGCAGCACAGCGGTGGATTTGGGAAAATGATGTAGTTAGTAAAAAACTAAATGATGTTAAGCTTATTGTCAACACTGCTATTGATTGCGGTGCATACAGAGCTGCAAGCGATTTCGGTCATACTTCGCCTAATTCTAAACTACTTTTAGATATTGGGTTTATAGGCCTTTTGGACAGAATAAACAAATATTCTGATAGTGATGACCTTACCCAAAAGCAAAAAGAATTTTATGAGTCTTGCAAAATTTATATTGAAGCAGTTTTATGTTTTATCAAAAGACTTGCCGATGCTATCGAACCTTATAACAAAGAAAACAGTAATGCACTTTATAACATCGCAAACGGAAAGCCATCAAATATTTATGAGGCGATGCAGCTTTTAATTGTCTATTTCTTTTTACACGAATATATTGGCGGAACACGTGTCAGAACACTTGGCAGACTTGATGTTTTGTTATCGCCGTTTTATAAAAATGATATAGCAAACGCCACATTCACAAAATCCGAGATTAAAGAAATGATTAAATTCTTCTTTAACAAATTTTGGGCTGCAAAGGTGCCGTACGATTTGCCGCTCTGCCTCGGCGGTATTGATGAAAACGGAAACGAGGTTACAAATGAACTGACATATTTACTTGTGGAAACCTATAACGAGCTTGATATTCACAGTCCGAAAATCCATATAAGAGTCTCTGACAAAACTCCCGAAGATTTTGTTAAGCTGGTGTTGAAATGCATCCGTGGCGGTAACAGTAGTTTTGTTTTTGTTAATGACAATACAGTTATAAAAAGCCTCATGAAAGTTGGTATAGAAGAAAATGATGCTATGAATTATGTCCCTATCGGCTGTTATGAGCCCGCTGTCTGGGGTAAGGAAATCGGATCTACGGGTAACGGCGGTGTTAACCTTGCAAAAGCAGTGGAGTTTGCTGTGACAGGCGGTATTGACTTGAACAGTGGCAAACAGATAAGTATTAAAACAGGTGATATTAAAACCTATGATGACTTTATTTCCGCCATAAAAGCACACATAAAGTTTATGACGGAAAGCGGAATGAACTATATTCGTGAAATTGAAAAATACTATGGCGAAATAGGTCCTGATCCACTTTTATCCGCTATGTATGACAGAAGTGTCGAAACAGGCGTTGATGTTTTTGAAGGTGGTGCAAGATACAATAACACCTCATACTATTTCTATTTCTTAGCAAGTCTTGTTGATTCTGTGTGTGTAGTTAAAAAGCTTGTTTTTGAGGAAAAGAGAATCACATTTTTAGAGCTTTGCGAAATTTTAAAGAATAATTGGGAAGGCAACGAAAAGCTGCGTCTTGTTGCTAAAAATATACCCGAAAAATATGGCAATAACAATGCTATAGCTGATGAAATAACAAAAGATATTACAGATTATTGTGCTTCGCTTGTTAACAATAAATCCAATAGCCGGGGCGGAGTATTCAAAGCGTCTCTGTTCAGCATAGATCGTTTTGTTGAATACGGCTCTAAAACTATGGCAACTCCTGACGGCAGAAAGGCAGGCGAAGTGCTTTCAAAAAACTTGTGCGCAACTGTCGGTCAGGATAAAAAAGGGATTACAGCTTTGATAAATTCAGCAACGAAAATAGACCATACACTCTTTCCTAATGGTACTGTGCTTGATGTTGTGCTTCATCCGTCGGCAGTAGCCGAAAACGACGGTCTTGATGCTTTTTACACTTTACTTAAAACTTATATGCATAAAGGCGGAATGGCACTTCACGGAAATGTTTTTAATCCGGAGGATTTGAAAAAAGCTCAAAAAGACCCTGAAAAATATAAAAACCTACAGGTCAGAGTTTGTGGTTGGAATGCGTATTTTGTAAATCTAAGTAAATCAGAACAGGATTGTTTTATAAAACAGGCAGAAAATAATTGTTAGCAGGTGAAAAATATGAAAAATATATTTTTAATAGGAGATTCAATAAGATTTGGGGCTCCCGGCAGCCCCGGATACGGCGTTTATGTGAAAGAAAAGCTTGAGGGCAGAGCCAATGTATATGCTCCCGGGGAAAATTGTCGTTTTGCACAGTATACTCTGAGATATCTGCACGAATGGGCAAATGGTATAGATAGAGAAAAAATTGACATTGTTCATTGGAACAATGGTCTTTGGGATGTTTTAAGGCTCTTTGGTGATGAACCGCTTACCGAAATTGAAACCTATGGAATAATGCTTAAAAGGGTTTATAAAAGAATTAAATTTTTATTTCCTAATGCAAAGGTAATCTTTGCACTTTCCACTGCTGTAATCGAAGAATGGGGAAACCCTGATTTCTTCCGCTATAACAGAGAAATTGAGCAATATAACAATAAGGCACGCGAAGTGATGATGGAACTTGGAGTAGAAGTTAATGATTTGTATTCCTTATCTGCAGGATTTGATAATTCTCTCCATTCCGACTGGGTACATTTTGGTGAAGAAGGCTCAAAAATTTTAGCAGATAAAGTTATTGAGGTGTGTTTTAAAAATGAAGAATAACAGTATAAAAACAATCTCTTTGTCATTACTTGTAATGGCACTTTGGGGATCGCTTTTCCCGTTTATTAAAATAGGATACAACTCTTTTAATATCAGCGCAAGTTCAATACCTGATATTTTAATGTTTGCAAGTGTAAGATTTATAGTAAGCGGCCTTATTGTATGTGCGATATGCTTGATAAAGAGAGAAAAAATTGCAACACCAAAACTTAAAAATGCAGGAAATATTTTTATAATGGGGTTATTCTCGATAGTTTTGCACTACACATTTACATACATAGGACTAAGTACTACCGATAGTTCTAAAACCGCGCTTATTAAACAGTTGGGCGCATTGCTCTACGTTTGCTCTTCATTCCTGTTCTTTAAAAGCGAAAAATTCAATCTTTTAAAAATAGTGGGGGCAATGATAGGATTTTGCGGAATAATTGCAATTAACTACAGTCCTGACGGCATTACTTTTTCATCAGGTGATATTCTTATTATTTTAGCCTCAATTTGTACTGTAGTCGCAAGTATAATCAGCAAAAAATCTGTAGAACATAATTCCCCCTACTGGATTACGGGTATTTCGCAGCTTTCGGGTGGAATGATTCTATTTGTTGCAGCCTTAAGTTTAGGTGGGGAAATGCTTAATTTTACATTAAAATCCACTGCCGTTTTTGCTTATATATGCACCGCATCTATTTCAGGCTACACACTTTGGTATTATGTTTTAAAAAGTAACAGCCTTTCAAAAATGTTTATCATCAAATTTGCAGAGCCGTTGTTTGCCTGCGTCTTTGGGGCAATTCTGCTTAGTGAGAACATATTTAAAATTCAGTATCTTGTTGCATTTGTCCTGATTTCTTTAGGCATTATTCTGGGCAATAAAACTGAAAAGTGAGGAGAAGGATTATGAAGAAAGTACTACTTATCGGTGACTCTATCAGAATGGGATATGATACATACACAAAAATGGCGTTTGAGAGTTCTGCGGAGGTATACTTCCCCAAAGATAACTGTCGTTTTACAGGATATATAATAAGACATCTTCATGATTGGAAAAATGAGCTTAAATTAGGTAATGATATTGATTTAGTGCATTGGAATGCCGGTCTTTGGGATGACCTTGTTATGCTTGATAGTAAGCACCATACTTCTCTTGATATATACAAAGAGAATATCGATAGAATCTGCAATATTATTAAAATCCTCTTTCCTGATGCAAAAATGATTTTTGCAACCTCAACGCCGGTTCAGGAAGAACTCTTTACAGTATGCAAAAGATATAACAGAGATACCGAAGCATACAATTCTGCGGCAATTGAAATCGTAAAAAAACATGGCGGAGAAATAAATGATTTATACACTCTTATGAAAAATGCTCCGATAGAATATCATTCGGATTTGACGCATTATTACACAAAAGAAGGGACTAGACTTATAACCAATCAAGTTGTAAACTGTATTGAAAAAGTACTTGATATCAAAGGCACGGTTCTTAACTACGATAAATTGTTTGCAAAAAATGAAGGTGTAATAGGAATTTAATCCGAATGGTTAATTTCCATTGTAACGAAAAGGTGATTTAACTGATGAATAAAGCTAAAGTGATAGAAATTAAACGCTTTGCTGTGCACGATGGCGACGGATTAAGAACAACTGTTTTTTTGAAAGGCTGTCCTTTAAAATGCGTGTGGTGTCACAATCCGGAAAGTATTGATTTTAAACCACAGGTGGCATATTATGAAAATAAGTGTATTGATTGCGGTGAATGCGTTTCTGTATGCCCATCAGGTGCACACAAAATCATACCGAAAGGACATATTTTTGAAAGAGATTTATGTGTTGCTTGCGGAAAATGTGAAAAGGCTTGTCTTGGCGAAGCGCTGAAATTTTACGGCAAGGAAATGACAGTTGACGAACTTTTGCCGATACTACTTGAAGATAAGGATTTTTATGAAACAAGTGGCGGAGGAGTAACACTTTCAGGCGGAGAATGCTTGTGTCAAGCCGATTTTTGCGCCGAACTTTTAAAAAAATTAAAAGAAGCAGGCATCAACACAGCGGTTGATACCTGTGGATATGTACCAAAGGAAAGTATTGATAAGGTTTTGCCTTACACCGATACATTTTTATATGATATTAAGGCAATTGATGAGAATGTACATATGAAATGTACAGGTAAAAGCAACAGGTTGATTTTGGAAAATATAAAATATATAGATTCGCTTAATAAATCAATAGAGGTAAGGATAGCCTTAACAACCAACACTGAAGACGCCTCAAACGGTGAATTTTCGGTATTTTTTGGCTTGTCGTCCTTGAAAGGCGAGTAGCCTTCCTGCGTCCTTCGCACCAAAAGCTACTCAAAAATTCATCCGTTTGAGGTCCTTT
>JAFQBA010000118.1 GCA_017416845.1 Clostridia bacterium | reverse complement strand
GTGGAGGGATTGTAACAAACTGCCTCAATTGCAGTATTTGTGATTGTTTGAGAGTTTATTATTTAACAATCCCTCAGTCACTTCGTGACAGCTCCCTTTACACAAGGGAGCCTTTCGTCCTTGTGTTAAACAGCTCGACAAACCCCAATTTTATAATTAAATTCGGAAAGGTATTTATATATGAATAACTCCTTAAACATAATCCCAACCCCCAAAAAGATAACATACGAATTGGGGGAAAAATTAAACCTTAAAACAATTTCTTTTACATTCGAAAAAGAAGACATAACCAAAAGTGCTTTGGCAATTTTGAAAAAAGAATTACCGGACTTATCGGAATCCCATGATAATGCCGACATAATTGTATTCAAAAGCGATGATGCCAACGAACACATAAGTTCATCCGAAATGGAATTTTTCAAGGAAAAATATGCCGAAGAACAAGGCTACATCCTCAAAAAAGACGAAGGTAAACCTGTTATAATCTTTGCAAAGTCTTTTCTTGGCTGTGCCTACGGTCTTATGACTCTTTTGCAAATTGCAAATCTTGGTTTAAAATCCTTTGCAATTTATGACAGCCCCGATTTCAAACTTCGTGCCAACATGTGGACAATATGGGCAGAAACTGCCATTGCGTCCTATGATTTCGGTGACGGACCCGACAGCTACATAGAGAGAATCATCCGTAAGCTCGATATGTATATGAAATTTAAAATCAATGGTGCCTATGCCGACGGTTTTGGTCTTGATATCAATCGTACTCCCGATTATGCCCGTGTTATGCGTACAATCAACGACGAAGCCCGAAAACGCGGCATAAAGCTCTACACGGGATGCTACGGCATGAGCTACGGAAGCTCCGCATTCCCGGGTGCATTTTACGGCAAAACCTACAAAAACCGCAAATCCTATCCCGATGGTGAAATATATGAATGTATCGGTTCATATCTTGCATGGAAAATGCTTGATGATTCAACTGTTGACCGAAGCGAAAGACTGACCGAGGTCAGGGCGAGAGAGTGGGGGACTTGTCTTTCCAACGATGAGCTAACAGACCTGAAGATTGCCGAAATGAAAGAATATCTCAAAGAAACTCACTGCGGAGGATTTTATCTTCACAACATGGATGCCTACGAGGTTCATCCCGAAATGTGGCTTGCAAGATGTGAGAACTGCCGTAAAAAATGGCCCAACGATGATGTGTTTGCACCGGACGGAATGGCAGGGGCTTTCGCCTACTATTTCGGAAAAATTGCAAACGAACTTTCCACGGTGAAAGACGGCGACTATGATGCATCAAAGCATTTTAAAATTATGGCTGTAAGCCCGGGTTACAGTTATTACAGCATGTCAGCCGATGAAGATTATGACAACAACATAAAATTCTGGTCTGCGGTTTCAAAGCTAATCGAAAGCAATAATGTCACTGCAGGCTTCAGAGAACAACTTTCTTATCAAAATAAACCCATACTTCGTCGGACTGCCCTTGAAAAGTTTGATATGAAAATGGATTCAGGCATTATCAATTTCAGTGGTGCAGACGGATTCTATGATGACAAAATATTCACCATAACGGCGATATTTTTCAAACTGATGAATAATTTTGATGAAATGATTAACGCCAACGGTAACGCATTTCAGGAACCTCTTCAAGTTTTCAATGCCGAATATATGTGGAATTCTGAAAATTCATCATTCTACAACGAAGAAAACCTTCCTCTTGACTACGAAAGCCTTGCAAAGCTTTTTAATGACTCAATTAAGGGCATTCACCGTCCCGATGAAATCTATAAAGATGGCGGAATAATTGATGTTATCTGTGAGAAAATTTATGGCGACAAAATAGGCAAAAAAATGGCAGAGCTTACAAAGCTTTCGGGTCCTGAAGGTGAACCGCCCGTTGCTTGTGCCGCAAATGTTGACATCTACACAAGATACAACTTCCTTGTATATGATTTTCGCTGGGAAAATGATGAGCTTGCCTCAGAGAAAGCACTCCACTATAAAAACCGTTTTAACATTTGTAACGGTGTTAGCGCAAAGGCGTGTGCAATTATGAAAGATGTTCTCTCAATGGAAATGGCCGAGGATATGCGCTCTGACCTCGAATGGCTCTCGGAAGCCTTTGAAATGGGCGAAAAGCTAACCGCACTTCTTGGAGAATATATGGGATTGTATATTGAGCTTGACAAGATTATGAAAGAAAAAGAAGCAGTATCCGAATGTCTTGTTGAAAAAATAAAGGATTTAAGAGAAAAAATCAAAAACTTTATGGATTGGCTTAAAAATACAAACCGAACCCCATTTGATGTTTTAAAAGGTAGCCTTGTTCACCGTGAAAGAATGGCTGACCATCTTGACTACTGGACAAGTCTGATGCTTTCGTCAATAGAATCGGGCAAGAGAGTTCCCGATAATCTCAGAGAATACGAAACGAAAAACTGGTGGTAAAACATATTTGAGTTTGGCGGGGAGTTTAACACAAGTGCGAAAGGCTCCCTTGTGTAAAGGGAGCTGTCACGAAGTGACTGAGGGATTGTTAAATGATAAACTCTCAATCAAGCACAAATACTGCAATTGAGGCAGTTTGTTACAATCCCTCCACCGCT
>JAFQBA010000117.1 GCA_017416845.1 Clostridia bacterium | reverse complement strand
TCAAAAATATTTTGTTGATTTACTCCTCTGAACAAAATATGGTATACTCCCGTTTCGCTGTATTTTCTTGATAATCTACTCATTGAAAATCACCTCTGCAACAAAAGTATACCATATTAGTGTTAACATTTCAATATGTTGTGCCAAAAAATGTGCCAAAAAATGTACGTCCCCAATTGGCTCAATTGGCTTTAGTGTTAACATTTCAATATGTTGTGCCAAAAAATGTACGTCCCCAATTGGCTATTGTTACTATCAACATGATTATTTTTCAAATAATATTCAGTCAATTTATCGGACACACTCCACATTTTAATATTTCATCCTCTTCTTCTACATTATCTACATTGTAACATTTGATTCTCAAATGTCTACCCCATTGGCAAAACTTACGCAAATTCAGGCAAAAATCACACAAAAAAATCACGATGAGATAATCATCGTGATTTTTTGAAAGCTTATATATTTTTGTTTGGAACGAGAATTACATGGCAAAAGAATTCATTCTCTTTTTCATAAAAGTCTATCATACCGTTATATTTTTTTACTATTGATTTAACGCTCTTTAAACCAATACCATGAAGAGTTTTATCGGTTTTGGTGGACATAAGTTCAACATTAGAGTCTAAAATCGATTCCGATATACTGTTGTTTATGAGTAGTGATAAATAGTCATTTACTTTTTTAATTTCAAGACATATTCTCTTTGCATCTGTCAACTCCGCCGCCTCAATTGCATTATCAAAAAGATTTCCAACAAGAATCACTGTATCAACAGCATCAATTTTCTCAATAACATCATCAACCTTTAATTCAACAAAAATCTTTTTGGAATCACAAATGGCTGTTTTAGAATTAATTACCGCATTAAATGCTTCATTTTTTGTTGTGACTAATTTTCTGATAACAGGCAAATGGTCATCTGTTATCGATTTAATATAGTCCAATGCCTGCTCAGTATTTCCCGAATTAATATAATTGTAAATTGTCATAAGCTGATTCTTTATGTCATGTTTAACAATTCTCATTTGATTTATGTAGCTCTGAGAATCTTCAATATTTTTGAGAGCATTCTCATTTTGTTGCTCCAAAAGACTTATTTTAAGCTTGTTCTCATGATGTTTATCACTGATATAAAAGAAATAATATGTTACAATGTTTGCAACGACTATACCAATCATACCAATCAAAACATAGCCTTTTACTTCTTCATATTCAAATGCGGCTTTCATCAGAAAACAAAGAGATATAATAGATATAACCGGAATTACAATCAGCATTGCCCATGTTGTATATTCCAATTTTTGATTATGTTTAATTTTTAAAATAATCCTTGAAACATAGAACAATATTATTTTTGTAATTATGACACTGATGATTCTGATTCCGTTAAAAACGGTTATCATTGCGTTGGGGTCATAGCCAATAATATTACAAACAATGAGGTTTGTCATTATGGCTATCACAGCAAGAATTACATGAATCAGCACCGATGCCCAAACCTTTGCAAAAAACGAACCTTTCAAGCATAAAATTCCATAAGTAACATACAAAACAATAGGAATGTAGGCACTGAAAGTTTCAAAGACTGTAATAAAATTTCTGATACAAAGCTCTGTAAAAATCACAAACCACCCCATCAGGAAAAAAATATTACATTTGGGTGATTCATACTTCGCACCAAGAAATCGAGTGAGAAACTCAACAATCAAAAACGTTTCAACAAGATTTATTCCCAACTCAAATAAAATTTCCATATCATTTGCTCCTTATGTATCTTTGAAAGTCACTTTGGCAGTTCTTAAGAAAAAGCCTGCTTATGTTATGTTTAGTTCCGTCATGAAAAACTACGCATCGACTGGTTATTTTATGCACAAATCTCAAATTAACAATTACACCCTTTTGAATTTGTGTAAAATGCATATCCGAAAGCTGATTCTTTATATCAGATATTTTAGCTCTTACTTCAATTATCCTGCCTGATATATCTTCAATATGTATGTAATGTTTGAATGAACATATACGGCTTACAGTTTTTAAATTAATCAAATAGTTTTTTCCGTGTATAATCAATTCAGCATTACTGTTATAATTTTCATGAATTGAATCTATTTTTGTCAGCAATCTTGGAATAACAGTTTTAAAATCTTGAAGACATGATTTGCGAATAAACCAAAAGGGTTGGTATGTCCACGATTGATAAACCATATCATCATATGATGTCAAAAATATTATACATATGTCCATGTTGTTAGCGTGTAATTTGTCGGCAATTTCAAATCCGCTCATTCTCGGCATATCAATGTCCAAAAACACTACATCCGGAATAGTTGTTTCGCACTGTTTTATAAGTGAATCACCATCTGAAAACTCTGTTATTTTTACGCTTCTGTTTTCTCCTATCAAACTCATAATTAACAAGGATGTTGATTTCATAAAGCTTTCATCATCATCACACATATATATTTCTATTTCTTTCTTCATGCGGCTCACCTCTTTTGCAAAATCATTTTTTTGATTATACCACATAAGAACCGAAAAGTCACTATTATTTGCTATTATTCGAAACAACGGTCTGTTTTTATCATTATTAAACTTGACTTTTTTTAATATTAAAGTATAATTAAACCTTGGAGGCGATTAAAATGAAAAAACTTCATGAGATAGATAAAAATTTTGTCGTTGATACAAATATCAATGAGCCCGACATTGTATTTTACAATGTTAAGAAAAATGATTTTTGCCTTTTCGGACTTCTTTATGACGAAAAATTCAGAAGAATGCCCGAAGATGCCGCAAGGAATGTGAATGAAGGTACGCTGATCCAGCACACAAACACCGCCGGCGGAAGAATTCGTTTTGTGACTGATTCGCCATATGTTGCAATAAGTGTTAAACTTCCTATGCAACAAGCATCACCCCACATGCCCCTCACGGGCAAGGCAGGCTTTGACCTTTATGAAAACAAAAGGTTTAGAAAAATGTTTGTTCCACCTGTTGATGCAAAAGACGGCTATGACGGCATATGCAAATTTGAAACTGCCGAAAAAAGACTGATAACCATAAATTTTCCGCTATATATTGACGTTGACGATGTGTATATTGGTCTTTGCGAAAAAGCACTATTTGAAAAAGCTCCGGATTATGAATGCAATAAAAAAGTTTTGTTCTACGGTTCATCCATAACCCAGGGGGCATGTGCTTCAAGACCCGGTCTTGCATACACAAACCTGCTCTCAAACCGCCTGGATTTTGACCACATAAATCTCGGCTTTTCGGGAAGTGCTTTCGGAGAGCTTGCCATGGCTGATTACATAGCATCTGTTAATCCCGACATTTTTGTGATGGATTATGACAACAACGCTCCGACACCCGAGTTTTTGAAGGAAACTCACGAAAAATTCTACAAGCATTATCGTGATCTATGCCCCAACACCCCAATAATTATGGTAACCGCACCGACCACCAACTTCAAATGCGGCATAAACTGGTATGAAAGACGTGATATAATTAAAGAAATCTACGAAAGAGCACTCGCTTCGGGAGACAGGAATGTGTATTATGTTGACGGCGAAGAATTTTGGGGAGAAAGATGGGACTCGTGTTCGGTGGATTGCTTGCATCCTAATGACCTTGGTTTTATGCTCATGGCAGACAGAATGGAAAAAACAATAAAACCTTTGCTTTAAAATTTTTATCATAAATCAAATTAAAGGCGGTATGTCTTAAGGATATGTCCTGAGATATACCGCCTTATGTATTTGAATTATTTTCATTTTTATGATAATATTTATCTAAAATTTGACAAGGTGTACTTTTTATGGGACACATCGTGCATTATACTTTGATTAAAGAACAAAAACAAACAAAACCGACAGGAGGTTAATCTTATGTATAATGCTGTAACAAAAAATCAATTTTATAATTCCGGTTCAGTTTGCGCAGACAACTATTGCGTGTCTTGTGAAAGAGTGAAAACCAAAGCAAAAAAAATGTCAGCACAAAAAAGGAATGAACTTGAAATCAAGCTGATTTGCTTTTTGTTGGTTGCGGGCAATATTTTGGTAATGAAAAAAATAAGTCCTTCATTTGACACATTTTTCGGCTACTTCCTTCAGGCAACTGTCGGAATAAGTTTTTCTCTTATGCTGTTAAAAACACTAATCAGAAAAGTAATAAAATATATTAAATAATTTGAATTTATTACCTCTTTTATCCCCCAAATAAAGCAAAAAGGACTGACTACAGTCCTTTTTGCTTTATTTTACATATTTTTCAAAAAACTTTCAACCACAGATGCAACCTTTGCATGACCCACATCATTAGGATGGAGACCATCGGCAAAATAGAGCTTGTTTTGCATTTCAACTGCCGAGCACATTCCACTTGCACCGTATAGGTCGATTATGGGTATCGAATAATACTGTGCGGTTTGTTTTATGACATCAACAAAGTCTTTGAGAATCTGAGACTTTTGAGTTCTTTCCGATGGCTTGTCATCGTCGGTGCGATGAAGCGGAGTCATAAAAACAATGGGTTTGTCGGGATATTTTTCAATAAGCTTTTGCATAAGCACATGGCAAGCACCTGAGAAGGTGTCTTCTCTCCGGTCGGAAAATTCACCAAATGGTGCATCACCGTGACCGTAGTCATTTGTACCACCAAAGACAAGCACTGCATCCACATCGTCACGCATGGAGTCCACTCTTGAAATAAAATCCTGATCAAAAGAGGGACATTCGCTTGGTATGCTTTGACGGGCAAAGCGTGTGCCGCTGATACCATAGTTGATGCATTCTTTGATGCCGCAGTTTTCCATAAGCACCTGATGCCAGATCTTTTCGTTTGATGTTGCTCCAACACCCTGGGTTATGCTATCGCCAAGGCAAGCAATTGTGAGGCCTTTAAGTTCCATAATTAGTATTCTCCTTAATATATATTTTAAGATAAATTGAAATTTATTGAATAATTTCGAATGTTAGGATTGTAGGGACGGGCTTGTTCGTTCCGTCTTTTCCGGCAGGAGCAACCCCCTGCCCTACAATCTTTAGCCTAATTTCATCGAAAGATAACACGGCGTGCCGTGGTCGTCACGCCCTACAATGTTCTTGTGTTAAACAGTTAGACAAACTTCAATTTTAAAAATTCTTCAATTATTATATAACACGCTATTATGAATGTCAATATCCGACTTACACAAACCGCTCCGGCAAACAAAAAAGCAAAACAGCATTGAATTTTTGTCCGATGCTGTTTTGTTTTGTATCACATATTTTTCAAAAACGCTTCTACTATGTATGACAATTTTTCATATCCTGCATCATTGGGATGAAGTCCGTCATAAAAATAAAGCTTTTCCTGCTCTTTGATTGCAGGATTCATGCCAGATGCCGAATACAAATCCAAAACCGGTATGGAATAGTAACTTGCGGTTTCTTTTATGGCTTCTACATAATCTTTAACCACATCTCGGGGAGTGCTTCTGAATTGCTCTTTAACCCATTTTGAAGAAATGTGAAGTGGAGTCATGAAAAGAATTGGCTTTTGAGGATATTTTTCCAAAAGCTTATTCATAAGAATATGGCACGCGCCGTAAAAGGTTGTATCTACCCTGTCCGAAAAGCTACCGAGAGGAACCTCGCCATAGTCATTGATTCCTCCAAACACAATGACAGCATCAACATCGTCCGGCATTAAATCTGCTCTTTTTATGAAATTTTTGTCGGCAAGCTCTTTCCCTACTCCGATGCTTGTGCTTGACACACCGTAGTTCAGGCAAGCGTTCATGGCACATCTTTCAGAGAGAAGCTGATGCCATACCTTCTTGGGAGATGATGCCCCCAGTCCTTCGGTCATGCTGTCGCCAAGACAGGCGACTGTGAGTCCTTTGATTTCCATCTTCTTTTCCCGCCTAATTTTTCAGCGACATTAAAAACGACGGTGCTTCAAGTGTGTCAATTGCGCCGGGAACATTACGTTTTTTGATGCTGAGCAAATCACTTTTGTACAACGCATAGAGAATCTCATATATGAGAAGTGCATCCTGATAACTTCCATCACCTGAAAACAGATGCATGATTTCGTTTTTAAGCTGTTTAAAAGTGTAGCTTCCGCCATCGGAAAGCTTTTTCTTTACGATGTCAAAAGCCTTTGCACGAAGTGCCATATCCATTGGCACAACAACTCCGGGAGCTTTTGAATATGGAGTGATTTTAAGTTGATCTTTCCCAATGCATCCCGAAGAATTTGCAGGCAAAGCAAAGGGCTCGGAGGCATCGTCCGGGAAAGCTAATGCCGAGGTTGCAAGATATGCTCCATGAGAAGCAAAACCTGCCATCATTGGTCTGTTGATTCTTGACCAGTAAATGTTTTGAGAATCGGCAAGAGAAATACAAAGTCCGACAATTTCAGCCGGAATTGTGCCAAACGCTTCCGTCATTGCACGGCTTGTGTCACCAAGTTCATCTTCATAGTATTTTATAAGCTGACACATAACATCACTCATATGCACAGAAGTACCATCAGGCAAATCCATATATTTTCCCTTTTGAACATTTGTCAAATGGGCATTCATATCATAGCCTTTTCCTATGAGCATGGCTATTATTTCGTTGTGGTTACTTTTGTCAAATCCGCCTGCAATACCATTGGCAACATAAGCCAGAGACGGCTCATTGTTTTTCATGCCGACAAAAGGATGTGACCATTCGTCTCCACCGCCGGAATTGGAACGGCTGTGAATTATACCGATATTGCCGGGAAGCTTCGATGCATTTGTAAAAGAAACCAAGCGTTCGGTGTCACCGGTGAGTTTGGCATAGTACAGCTTTCCGTCACATATTGTTGCAATCCCGGTGTAAAATCCACCTGCCAAGCCTTCTTGACGTTTTAGCATTTCAATCAAAATCGGTGCAGCGTCTTTTGTCCCTACGTAACCTGCTATATTACACAATTTTATCATCTCCATATTAGGGCTAATTTATTTAAATATTTAATTCAAATTGTATACAACCGCCGGATAAAAAACCGACGGTTGTATACAATTTTATAATTTTATTTTTTCTTTATAAATTTTGACTCGGTTCCCTTTAAAAGTCTTGAAATGTTGGTATGATGCTTTGCTATGGCGATTACGGCAATGATAAGCGAACTCACAAAGAATGCCACATTACCCTGATAGAGCCACAAAACCAAAATCGGGAAACATGCAGCACTTACCACAGAACCGAGGGAAATGTAGTTAAATGCCAGAACAAGCACCACAAATAAGGCAAAAAGTATGCCGCCAATGGCAGGACTGAGCATAAAAATCACAGCAATTGATGTCATTATGCCCTTGCCGCCCTTGAAACCGAAGTAAAGCGGAAAAACATGACCAAGCATAACAAAAACAGCAGCAATATATTCGGCTATGCCGTTTTCAACATTGAAGAGGTTGTCAAAGAGCCATGCAAAAAGCACTGCCGCAACGCCTTTTAAGCCATCACCCAAAACAACAAACACCGCAGCTTTTTTCCCAAGCACACGATGAATATTTGTGGCTCCGGCATTCCCACTTCCGTGCTCGCGGATATCGATTGAACCCATTGCTTTTGACACAAGAATTGATGTGGAAATACTTCCGAGAAGATATGCAACAATCGCTGATATTACTGAAGATAAGACTATCATGACATTATTCCTTTCCTCTTTCGCGGATAATAAACCTAATGGGTGTACCCTCAAGGCCGAAGGTTTCACGAATCTGATTTTCGATATATCTTATATACGAAAAATGTGCAAGCTCCTTATCGTTTACAAAAAGAACAAATGTGGGCGGCTTGGTGGATGCCTGGGTGATGTACATAACTTTGAGTCTCTTACCCTTGTCGGAAGGAGGCTGTACCTTGGTTACGGCTTCGTTGAGAATATCGTTTAAAACACCTGTGGAAATGCGCATTGCATGCTGTTGACTCACATATCCGATGAGTTCAAATATCTTTGAAAGTCTGCTCCCGGTAAGTGCTGAAACGAAAGCAATCGGTGCATAGGTCATGTAGGCAAGACCGTTTTGAACATCCTTGCGATAGTTTTCCATGGTGTTGGTCTCTTTTTCAACCAAATCCCACTTATTGACAACAATTATGCTTGCTTTGCCCTGATTGTGAGCATAACCTGCAATCTTGGTATCCTGTTCGGTTACCCCCTCCTGGGCATCAATAAGAATGAGAACAACATCACATCTGTCAATTGCTGCAAGAGAACGGACAACGCTGTATCGCTCGATGGCTTCGTCTATCTTGCCTCTTTTTCTCATACCGGCAGTGTCGATGAAAACATATTTCTGACCGTCACGTTCGTAGGGAGTGTCTATTGCATCACGGGTTGTACCTGCAATGTTTGAAACAATGACTCTGTTTTCCCCAAGAATTTTATTGATGAGTGATGACTTGCCAACATTTGGTTTTCCAATAACTGCAACCTTTATGGCATCCTCATCATATTCTTCTTCGGCATCAAAGTCAACATAGCTGAAAAGCTTATCCAAAAGATCGCCCGTTCCAAGACCGTGTATTGAAGAAATTGCCATAGGCTCGTCGAGACCGAGATTGTAAAACTCATAAAATTCCATTGGAACATCGCCAATGTTGTCAACCTTATTGCACACAAGAACAACGGGCTTCCCTGAGCGTGTGAGCATTGCGGCAATGTCCTGATCGGAAGATGTCATACCGGTTTTTATGTCGACCATAAAAATAATGGCATCTGCCATATCTATGGCAATTTCCGCCTGACGGCGCATCTGCTCCAAAATAATATCATTGTTGTGGGGTTCAATACCACCTGTATCTATGAGAATAAATTTTTTTGTAAGCCATTCGCCTTCGGCATAGATTCTGTCACGGGTTACGCCGGGAGTGTCTTCCACAATGGAAATCCTTTCTCCTATGAGCTTGTTGAAAAGAGTTGATTTCCCAACATTGGGTCGTCCAACAATGGCAAAAGTGGGTTTTTTCATATTATCAGTCCTTTCACATGAGTATCGCATTCAAAAATCCATAGCCGGTATTGGGAGTTTTGATAATCTTGACTCCCAGAGCATTTTCCACATCCTCAAGAGTTGTGTCATCAAGAAAAATGTCGACGTCGGACTTGAACATGCTTTCAGAAAGCATGATATATTCGGTATTAATTTTTCCTTTTAACTGATTTATAATATCGGAGCCGCACAAAAGTCCTGTTACGGTAATTTTATCTCCGAAAAAGTCATTTTTGATTTTTTTGACCGTCACATTGATATCGGGTCTGATTTTTTTAATTTTTTCAACACATTCGCAAACAAAATCGTAAGCAATAAATGATGTAACTATGGTTTTGGATGCGGGAATGTGTTTGGAGTATTCATCTATAAATTCTATCTCTGTGTCAATCTCATCACGAAGTGCTGCAACAAGCCCTACCCCGTTTTCGATTTGAGGAAATTCTTCATAATGCTCATATGGCGGAATCTCTTCGCCTGCCTGAATGTAGAATTCATCGGCAAGATAAACCAAAGAGGTGTCAATTTCCTTTTTGAATTTTTTCTGATAGGGTGTCACCATCGCTATGACATCTCCCGCTGTTTGGGCGGTAAAGCTTTCAAGCTCAAAAAGCCCGTCACGGTGCTTTGATATGCCAACCGGAACTATTGACACGCTCTTTATGGCAGGATGGAGACTGCGAAGGTCTTCAATGCTCTTTTTTAGATAATCACCGTCATTTATGCCGGGGCAGAGAACAATTTGGGCATTCATGGAAATGCCTGCATCGGCAAAACGCTTCATAACCGTCATCACATTTGCCGCATTGGGGTTTGCAAGCATTTTAACACGGCATTCCGGGTCGGTTACATGAACCGACACGTTTACAGGTGAAATTTTAAGGCTACAGAAACGTTCAATGTCACTTTCACAAAGGTTTGTGAGGGTGACATAGTTTCCCTGCAAAAAGGAAAGGCGAACATCATCATCCTTAAAAAGCATGGTGGAACGCACATTTGGCGGAAGCTGATCCATAAAACAGAAAATGCACTTATTTTTGCAAAGCATCGGTTTGTCGATGAGAGGATTTTCAAACTCAACACCAAAGGTTTCGAAATCATCATTGAAAATTTCGATTTCTTCTTCTTCACCGTTTGCCTTTTGCAAATAAACAACGTAATAGTCGTCACTTGTGAGATATTTGAAATCAAGAATATCGCAAAATTCTTTTCCGTTTACCGATTTTATGATGTCACCGGGTTCGATTCCGGCATCAAAGGCAATGGAATCGGGCATTACATATTTAACTTTGGCTTCGTTTTTCACTAACTCCGACTCCTTTTAAAATTTTAGTCTGCAAAATAATTATACAATTCTTCGGGAGATTTTGCAAGAAAAACATTCGGACAAGCATCAAGTTCTTCAAAACTTCCAAACCCATAGAGTACACCCACGGCATCAATCCCCAAATCATTTGCTCCGCATAGGTCAAACTTTCGGTCACCGATCATGCAAGCTTCGGACATATCATCAATATCAAGTTTTTCAAGAATATACTTAAGAACCTTGGTTTTTGAATCCCGTGACTTGTCCATAGATGCACCTGAAATGAGATAAAAATATTTGGAAATATTAAAATGTTCAAGAAGAGTGCGTGCGTAATGTTCCGGTTTTGAAGTGGCAAGAACTATTTTGAATCCATCGGAATAAAGCCTGAAAAGAACATCTTCTATGCCCTCATATAGCTTGCTCTCATCAACATAGTGCACAGAATACCTCTCTCTGTATTTCGCAACAGCATCAATTGCATCTTTTTCAGAAAAGCCGTACATTGACATGAACGCATCCCTCAGAGGAGGTCCAAGCACCGGAAGTAGCTCGTTCATATCTTCGACATGTATTCCGTAGTGCCGGAGCGCATATGCAAAACTTCGGGTAACCCCTTCAAAAGAATCTATAATTGTACCGTCAAGATCAAAAAACAGATACTTATACTTGCTCATAGATATCATTCCATTCTAAAAATTTTTAAATGCCAAATCCAAAAATAACCTGCCTTATTTCAGGGCAGGTTATTTAAGTATTGTTTCTTATTCAGCCTTTAAAATTTCTTTACCGTCGTAAGTTCCGCAGTTCTTACATACTCTGTGAGTCAATTTGAATTCACCGCATTTGGGACACTTAACCATGCCGGGCACGGAGAGCTTCCAATTTGCTCTTCTCTTATCTCTTCTTGCTTTTGAAACTTTTCTCTTGGGTACTGCCATTAGTTCCACCTCCAAATATTACTTAGTCATCATTTTAAAAAATCTTTGAGTGCAGCAAGCCTGGGATCAATATCGTCAGTCTCGCAGGAGCAGGTCTCGGTGTTGAGATTGCAACCGCAAGAGGAACAAAGACCCTTGCAATCTTCACTGCATAGACAGGTTATCGGCAAAGCGCAGCAAAAAGCCTGCTCAGCGATTTCCTTTAAATCGATTTCATTGGAGTTCAAAATGATGACATCATCATTTTCGTTTTCCAATTCGGTTTTAGAAAAAACCTCTTTTATATTGAAATCAAGCTCTTCATCCACCGGATCAAGACAACGCGAACACCGGGTTTTGTATGATACACTGCAAGAAAGCTGCAAGTACATCAAACCATTAACACTTCGTATATCGCCTTTTAAATGAAGCGGGGAATTAAAGCAGATATCCTGACCGTTAAACAACAGCGAATCCATAACAATCTCCGAAGAAATATTTATAGATGCACCATCGTTATTGATTAATTTAGAAATATCTAAAACCATATTACACCTCGACATAACAAAAATATTATATATATAAATGTGTATTTTGTCAAGTCCTTTTTTAAAATTAATTGATTTTCACTATGCAAGCATCAATTAATATTTTTTTATTGTTCAAATAGCCGAAGTAAGCTCCAAAACAGAAGCAAATATTCCTCTTTCCGGTCCCTGTCCCCTATGTGAAAACAGAAAATCGTGATTGCAGCATGTACATAAATCCGATAATATTATATTTTCAGGCAAAACGCCATTTTTAACAAGTATATGACGGTTTATAAGCGAAAGGTCTATATAATATTTTCCGTCTTTCGAGCATAATGCCTCGCTTTTGCCGAATTTGATTTCAAAATCATCATAAAGCTCACGGGAAACCTCATAACATTCCATACATATGCACGGTCCTATTGTACAAACAATATTTTCAGGTCTGACACCGAATTCATTTTCCATTGCATGCAAAGTTTTTGATGCAAGCTCACCATATGTACCGCGCCAGCCACAATGAGCATTGCCTATTGCACCGCCATTTTTATCGATGAATCCAACCGGCACACAATCTGCAGTATGAATAACCAGAGGTGTTTTTACAAGATTTGTAATGAGAGCATCCACATCGGTATAATCGCGCTCACGCATCACACCCTTACCCCAATCATCCTCTGTAACCACGCGCACATTTGTGCTGTGAGTCTGATTTCCGAGAACAAGTTTTTCAATGTCAAATCCTGCCGCATTACAAAAACGCCGATAGTTTTCGCATACATTGTCTTCGCTGTCGGCAGTATGTGTTCCGAGGTTAAGGGATTCAAGTCCCTTTATAACGGATACTCCACCGCAACGTGTAGAAATTGCGTGATTCACAAAAAACAAATCACTTAATTTTTTATATTTCAGCAGTTTTATTCTGCCCTTGTTAACTGTTTCAAATACATTTGATTTTATCACAAATTAACCACCTTACCGAATCGGATTTGCGGAAAAAGAAATGTCAAACAAACGATCACATATTTCAAATGCGGCACCGCGAATCATATCACTTTGAGCCACATCTATCATACGAACGCACAGCCCCTGAGTAAGTGCACTGTATGTCCGTTTCTTCATCTCTGAAACTGCAACATCAAGAAGCGCTTCACAATCTGTAAACTGCCCTTTGTTTATAACAAGAGTTCCCGGTCTGAAAAGAGATATGAGGTTAGCAAGACCAATGCCGAGATATGTCCCGCATTCATTTATTGCATTGATCGCACATATATCGTGTTTTTCATACATTGTGCATATTTCCGCAACGCTTTCCGCCGGATTATCACTTCTTTCATTGTAAAGTTGAAGCACTCTTGCACGTGAACACATCGCCTCAAGACAACCCCTGTTCCCGCAAAAACACATAAGCCCATTCTGCTCCACAGTTGTATGACCAATCTCCCCGAGAACCGTATGAACTATCTGACCCGAATATAATTGAACCGCCCCGATTCCATTTTGAAGATCGACGAAGACGGTGTTTGTATTTTGTTCCTCGGTGTGAATGCTTGAATATGAAACCGCTCTCAGCATGGAAATGTTTTCAAGAAAAACAGGCAACCCCGTATCTTCTTCAAAAACCCTCCTTATGTCAAGCTCTTTCCACTTCATACTTGACGACAGCACAAATCGGCTACCGTCAAGAACAAGACCCGAAAAAGTTATACCCATTGCCAGCGTATTTTTTTTCCCATATTTATCTAAAAGAGAATTAATCTTCTCGCGAAGAAGAGATATCACCTGCTCAGAAGAAAAATCATTTATAATATATCTTTTATGTTCACGAACAGCACCTTCAAGATTGGTATAAAAAACATCTGCAACTCCGTCATCGAGTGTGGCTACAGCAAGACCATACCTGTCTGCGCCAAATCTTAACAAGGTACTTTTTCTGCCAACCCTGTCTGCCGGCTCAATGCCGCTTTCAACAAGAAATCCGGCATCAAGAAGATATGCTGTTATGTTAGTTATCGACGCAAGAGACAAACCTGTTTTTTCAGATATTACAGGTCTCGATATATCAGGGTTTTTACGTATAAAATTTAGAACCCGAAGACGGTTCATCTTTTGCATCAAAGCAACGTTACCTACCTGTTTGGACATTGGCTCTCTCCTCTTATGTGCATATATTAAATATTTTAGCAGAGCCACATTAATTTGTCAATTACTAAAAACAAAACTAATACAGATTCTCACTTGAGTTGCTCCTTGAGTGAAGCAAGAAGCCTTTTTTCTATTCTTGAAATCTGCACCTGAGAAACTCCTATTATATGAGAAACCTCTGTTTGGGTCTTTCCTCTGAAATATCTGAGAAGTATAATTTTTCTATCTCTTTCTCCAAGACCGGCAATAGCTGCTTTAAGTGCAATTTTTTCAAGCTCCGAATCAACACTGAAAGCATCTTTCACCGTATCGGCAATTGTAAAATCTCCTTTATCATCGCTTCCGATTTTATGCCATATGGATTCACACGGGAGACACGCCTCCATTGCAAGATTAAGACTGTGAACATCTGTGCCAAGTTTGTGAGCTATCTCTCCCACGGATGGTTCCTCCTGATTTTCCTTTGTCAGAGCTTCACGCACCTGAACAGCTTTCATCCACAGCTCTCTCAGCGAACGGCTGACCTTTAATGTGGAATCATCTCTCATATATCTTTTAATTTCGCCGATTATAAGCGGAACAGCATAGGTAGAAAACTTAAGTCCGAGGGAGGTATCAAATCGACGTATGGCTTTAATCAGACCTATGCTGCCCGCCTGAAGAAGATCATCATATTCATAACCTTGTCTGATAAGCTTTCTTACACAACTGTGTACAAGTGCAAGATTAGAATCTACAAGGAGTTTTTCAGCACCTTTATCACCATTATGAGCAAGAATGATAAGATTGTATGTATCGTTCAATGTTTTCCCCTCACAAAATCTTTCTTTTTATATGTTTTGTCATAGTAACCTTGGTACCTACGTCAACAACGGAATTTACAACAACCGAATCCATAAAGGTTTCCATAACAGTGAATCCCATTCCCGAACGTTCTGCCTCAGGACAGCTTGTATACATTGGTTCCATTGCTTTTTCAATATCTTCAATACCCTTTCCGTTATCTTTAATCTCTACCGTAAAAAGCTCATCACAAATCTTGCAGTCCATATAAACAACACCGTTATTTTTTCCGCTGTATCCATGAACAATAGAGTTGGTTACAGCCTCTGATACAGCAGTTTTTACATCAGTTAATTCTTCAATTGTCGGATCCAACTGAGATATAAAGGATGCACAAATCATCCTTGCCAGACTTTCATTTTCGGGGATTGATAAAAAACTTGTTTTGATTGTATTATAATAATTCATATTCTTTCCTTTCTCGGCGGACTGTGCCTGCCTTTGTATATTTATCATCAGACCTCAAGAGCCTCTTCCATGCTTTGGTACAAAGGAATGATTTTTCTTATCCCGGACATTTCGAGTATCCTTCCTACTGTGGAATTTGCTCCCACTATTGCAATATCACCGCCAAAACTTTTTACAAGCTTATAACGACCGATTATCACTCCCACAGCTGAGCTGTCCATAAAAGTTACACCCCTCAAATCTATAATGAATTTTTTTTCGGGATATGTCACAATTTTTCTGTCTGCCTCGTTTCGAATCTGAATAGAATACCTATGGTCTATTTCACCGTCAACCGACATAATCAGAGCATTCTTCTCATTTGAAAAAGTAAGTTTCATTTGTTATTCCTCCATTTAAAATATATTCATCTATAAATTCAAGAAAACCTCCCATCTTCCTTTGTCGGAAAATGAGAGGTTTTGACATTTGATTTTCATAATAAGACAAACACCCTCCCGATTTTACAAAAATCGGAAGGGCATAAGATTATTCGGACTACTATGTATGATTTTGACACATAATAAGCTATAATAACAAATATTATTTTCTATTGTTCTTCGATGCGGATAAATTGTTTACATATGCTTAATGTTTTGCATTTTGGCTGTTACACTTTCATTTAAATTACTCAAGCCTCCAACCTCCCGGTATAATTCTACCAATCATAAACAACATTATAATCAACAAGTTCATATGTATTACTGTTGTTATAAACCTTTGGCTTTACAATGGCAGTTCCCGAACCAATATAATCATATTTCAAAGATGCTTGGGAAGGAGTGAGCGAATATACTGTTTTATCATCGAGTACCGCTCCGCCACCTAACGAGGAATCGTAATAAATATCAAAATTCACCTTATATGTGCCATTTTCATTTACATACATTGAATTTGCTATCGTAAAACGGGTATAAGACTCTCCACTTGAAGCAGGTCGATAAAACTTACCATTATTATAGAACCACAGTTCGCTGTTTGCAGGAGTTTCATGAGGAATTGTCGAACCAAAAAATCTATTTAAAACTCTATCAACCGACTCGGCACTTATCACAACATATCCATAATTATTGCTATAATCATAGCTAACCTCATTCCATGAATTTAAAGACAGGTGAATTTCTGCAAACGATAACTTTTGTTCTTCAAAACTTGTGTAATAATCATTATTCGGATCATAAAAAGCTTCACTGAAATTACTCAGAAAAATGTTCACTTCGCGTTTTTCAGGAGCAGACATAGTGTCAAGAATTGATACACTCTGTCTGTCAACCGAATAGAGGTTGGTGTTTAATCCTGCAATTGTAAGAGATATTTCCCGTTTATTATTGTCATATAAAACATCACCGTACGCGCGAAGAGCATCAAACGAGATAATCGTCTGTCCGTTTATATTATAGCTTGGTGTATAATTCCGGTCAAGATATGTTTTTATATCGGTATAAAGGAGATTGTGAGCACGATTTCCAACACTTGATGCAAGTACAAAAGGCTTTACATAAGATTTCGAAACCCAACTTTGGGAATAATCACGTGTCACAGAAAGAGAGCGTGAATAATTGTCATAATTAACGGAAAAACCGTAATAACTAAGATCTTCTGCAACAATATAGGTATATCCGTCTACATTATACGATGGTATATGATAACCGTTAATTGTTGCCACAATATCTGTAGTAAGTGCATAGCCAATGGTATCTCCTATTTTGTATGCCGATGAGGACATTGGTAATGCACAGAAAATAAGCATACAAACCATAATAACCAAAAAAATTCTTTTCATAAACAAACCCCTTTTCAATTATTTTAAAATAATTATATACAACTCTATATCGGATGTCAATAATATTAACGGAACATTTTATTCAGAGTCCTTCGCATATTTGCGAAGATAACCTGCAAGATAAAGCGAACCAAATGCAAAAAGAACCCCGTCTCTTCCTGCTTTCTCTTTGGATTTTTCAAAAGCGATTTCGGGATTTTGGTAATATTCACACCTTAAACCGAGCTCCTTAAACTCGCAAATAAGTTCATCGGCAGGGGTTTCTCTGAAGCTGGGAACAGTGGTAAGAATAACCGAATCGGTATGCTCTGAAATGAGTGAGACACTTTCTCTCCAATCTTTTTCGCCAAGCATAGAAAAAAGAAAAACTCTTTTCTTGCCCGGATAATATGCCTCAATGCTTTCCATGAGAGCCTTTATGCCATGACTGTTGTGAGCGCCGTCAAGCACTATTTCGGGCATAGTGTCAAAACGCTCAAAACGGCACTTCCAGAAACTGCTTTTCAATCCTGCTTTAATGTCAGATTCTGTTAAACTGAGCTTTACAGAAAGTGCTTTTGCAGCCTCAATGGCACATACTGCATTGCCAACCTGATAGGTACCAAGAAGCGAAAGTTCATACTTTTCGTTTTCGTATTCAAAGGTTGTACAGGGCAAAGAATAACACACGTTTTTTGCTTTTCCTTTTGGAATGATAAGCTTTGAAGATGTGTTTTTGCACTTTTCCTCTATTACGCCAACACATTCAGAACTCATATCGGGACTTATAACAACGGTTGAATTTTCTTTTATTGTTCCTGCCTTTTCGAAAGCGATTTTATCCAAAGTGTCACCGAGAATTGCGGTGTGGTCAATGCCTATGGGAGTTATCACATTGAGCAGCGGAGTGTCGATTATGTTTGTGGCATCAAATCTGCCGCCAAGACCAACCTCCAAAACGGTTATGTCGCATTTTTGTTCTTTGAAATACAAAAATGCCATTGCTGTGATAAATTCAAATTCTATGGGATTTATGCCGTCGCACACATCCATCACCCTGTTTGTGTAATTAACAAGATCAGAGTCGGAAATCATCTCGTTGTTTATACATATTCTTTCGCTGAAAAATTCAATATAAGGTGAGGTATAGTACCCCACCTTATATCCGTGATTTGCCAAAATATTTTTAATCATGTTGGAAACAGACCCCTTGCCGTTTGTGCCGGCAACATGAACAAATCTTTGTCCTTTTTGGGGATTACCAAGCCTTTCGAGCATAAGAGTTATGTTTGAAAGGCCTGCTTTTTTTCCAAACCGTGACAGCGAATGAATATGGTCAATTGCTTCATTTGCACTTTTAACCAATTTACTCACCCTATTATTTTAATTTTGCAAGACTTGCTTTAACTTCCTCAAGCATTTTTGCATATTTTTCGCCTTTGGCTTTTTCCTCTTCAACAACATGGGCAGGTGCTTTTGCAACAAAACCTGCATTGCCGAGTTTACCTTCAACACGTTTGATTTCGCCCTCTAAAGTTTTGAGTTCTTTTTCAAGACGCTCAATCTCTTTTTCACGGTCAACAAGCTCGTCGAGAGGAATGTAGATTGTTGCACCTTCAACAACAACATTAACCGCATTTTCGTCAATGCCGTCCTGGGTGTCGGTCAGAAGTGTTTCGGAAGCGGAAGCAAGCTTTTCAAAATATGTGCCTGTGCCTTCAAACACTGCCTTGTTTTCGGTAACAATGATGAGTTTTGCCTTTTTGGAAGGAACAACATTCATCTGTGAACGAATGTTTCTCACGCTTCTGATGGCATCCATAACAATACCCATTCTCTTTTCATCAGCTTCAAAGGAAAGTGCTTCATCATATGTGGGCCATGCACTGATCATGATGCTTTCTTCGCCTGTGGGAAGACCGGAGAAAATTTCTTCGGTGATGAAGGGCATGAAGGGATGAAGAAGCTTTAATGCACCAATGAGAACAAAGCTTAATACATTCTGAGCAACGGGATCGGCACCGTCAGCTTCGTAGAGACGAGGTTTAACAAGCTCGATATACCAGTCGCAGTATTTATCCCAAATGAAGTCATAGAGCTTGGAAACTGCAACACCAAGTTCGTATTTGTCGAGATTTTCGGTAACTTCTTTAACAAGGTTGTTATATTCCGAAAGAATCCATTTGTCTTCAAGCTTAAGCTCAGATACATCGGGAAGCTTGATTTCGTCAATGGAAAGATTCATCATAAGGAATCTTGAAGCATTCCAGATTTTGTTTGCAAAGTTACGGCTTGCTTCAACTCTTTCGGTGTAGAAACGCATATCGTTTCCGGGAGAGTTTCCTGTTGCAAGAGTGAAACGGAGAGCATCGGCACCGTATTCGGAAATAATTTCGAGAGGATCGATACCGTTTCCGAGAGATTTACTCATTTTTCTGCCCTGACTGTCACGAACAAGACCGTGAATGAACACCTTGTCAAAGGGAACCTGACCTGTATGCTCAAGACCTGAGAACATCATTCTCATTACCCAGAAAGGAATGATATCATAACCTGTTACAAGCACGCTTGTGGGATAGAAATATTCCATTTCGGGAGTTTTGTCGGGCCAGCCGAGTGTTGAGAAAGGCCAAAGAGCCGAGCTGAACCAGGTATCCAATGTGTCGGGATCCTGACGCATTGGTTTGCCGCACTTAGGACAAACGGCACTGTCTTCTTTTGTAACAACCATTTCGTTGCAGTCGTCACAATAGAACGCAGGGATTCTGTGTCCCCACCAGAGCTGACGGGAAATACACCAGTCACGGATGTTTTCGAGCCAGTGGAAATATATTTTTTCGAAATGCTCGGGAATAAACTCGGTTTCGTCATTTTTAACCGCATCAATTGCAGGTTTTGCAAGAGGTTCCATTTTTACGAACCACTGTTTTGAAATGATGGGTTCAACTGTTGTACCGCAACGGTAGCATTCACCAACATTGTGGGTGTGATCTTCAATCTTTAAAAGAAGTCCCATTTCTTCAAGATCTTTGATCATTTCCTTACGGCATTCATATCTGTCCATGCCTTCATATTTACCGGCATAGGAGTTCATTGTTGCATCGTCATTCATAACCTTGATTTGTTCGAGGTTATGACGAAGACCAACTTCAAAGTCGTTGGGGTCGTGAGCAGGAGTGATTTTAACACAGCCTGTACCAAACTCTTTGTCAACATATTCATCGGCAATGACAGGGATTTCTCTGCCAACGAGGGGAAGAATGAGAGTTTTGCCCACAAGAGACGCATATCTTTCGTCTTCGGGGTTAACTGCAACGGCAGTATCACCAAAAAGTGTTTCGGGACGGGTTGTTGCAATAACAACAAAATCGTCGGAATCTTTCACATTATATTTGATATGCCAAAAATGACCGGGCTGTTCTGCGTGGTCAACTTCGGCATCGGAAAGAGCAGTGATACAGTGAGGACACCAGTTGATTATGCGGCTTCCCTGATAGATGAGACCTTTTTCGTAGAGGTTAACAAAAACCTCTTTAACAGCCTTGGAGCAACCTTCGTCCATGGTGAATCTTTCTCTGTCCCAGTCACATGATGAACCGATTTTTTTGAGCTGATTGATAATACGGCTACCGTATTTTTCTTTCCACTGCCAAACTCTTTCGAGGAATTTTTCTCTGCCAAGGTCATAGCGGGTGAGACCCTCGTTAACGCGAAGCTCTTCTTCAACCTTAATCTGAGTTGCGATGCCGGCATGGTCTGTTCCGGGAACCCAGAGTGTGGAATAGCCCTGCATTCTCTTGTAACGGATGAGAATATCCTGCAGTGTTTCATCAAGGGCGTGTCCCATGTGAAGCTGACCGGTAACGTTTGGGGGTGGAATTACAATTGTAAAAGGTTTTTTGTCTTTATCAATTTCGGCATGAAAATATTTCTTTTCAACCCAGTTTGAATAGATTCTGTCTTCTACTTCCGAAGGGTTGTAGGTTTTTGCCAGTTCCTTTTTTGTACTCATAAAATTTATCTCCTTAAGTTTATTTCTCTGTTAAAGCCAGAATTATCACTGCCGCAAGAACAAATACAAAACCGATGAATTTAAACAGCACAATCTGTTTTTCTCCGGCCCCGTCTTTGTTTTTGGAAATCGCCTCTGATACAGTCTTTGCACCGAAAGTAAGAAACACACCAATTGCAAGCAGAATGTATGATAAAATGTTCACTTTATTCTCCTTAGTTCTGCCCTACGTTATTTATGCTTCTTGAAAGGTGACTGATGAGGTTGTAGTCTTTTTCGCAAATTGATTTTTTCATTGCAAGACCTTCGTCAATGTCAACGTCAGAAATCTTGCCGTTTTTGATTATAACAACTCTGTTTGACTTACCTTCTACAAGAAGATCAATTGCTCTCATACCCATTTGAGCAGCAACAACACGGTCTTTGATGGTTGGGCTTCCGCCACGCTGAATGTGCCCGAGAACCGTTGCTCTTGTTTCAACCTCGGTGCATTCTTCAATCATTTCGGCAAGCTCCTGAGAGCCACCAACACCTTCGGCAATAATAACAATATGATGCTTTTTGCCGACAGACTGAGCTGCTTTGATGTCTTCAACAATACGGTTAACAAGTTGCACTCTCGGACAGTTTTTATCTTTTTCGGGAACAAGCACCATTTCGGCACCGGTTGCAAGCGCAACTTCAATTGCAATGTAACCTGCATGTCTGCCCATAACCTCAATGAGAGAGCATCTCTGATGGCTTGTTGCAGTGTCTCTGATTTTGTCCACCGCTTCCATAGCAGTATTAAGTGCTGTGTCATAACCAATTGTATATTCGGTGCAGGAAATGTCGTTATCTATTGTACCGGGGATGCCGATGGTGGGGATTCCCTGCTCACAAAGCTTTTGTGCACCCCTGAAAGAACCGTCGCCACCGATGACTATAAGTGCATCGAGACCGTAATCCTTGGCAATTTTTGCCGCACTTTCTATGCCTTCGGGAGTGGCAAAGGCTTTGCTTCGTGCCGTCTGAAGAATTGTGCCTCCACGCTGAATGAGATCGCTGACACTTGCGGCGGTAAGTTCAATAAACTCACCTCTCAAAAGGCCATGATAACCTCTTTCAACGCCAACCATTTCAAACCCCTGTGACAAACCATATCTGACAATTGATCTTATTGCGGCATTCATGCCGGGAGCATCTCCTCCGCTTGTCAGTACACCTATTTTTTTTAATTCCATTTATTTTGCCTCCAATGCAAAAGTTGTAATTCTGAACAGTAATATTATCTGTATATTGTTTTTAATAATACAAGCTATACCAATGATAACCTATTTTTACTCATAATCATCCGTATATCTTATATAATATATAACATTTTTTTACAAAAATCAAGTCTTAATAAGATTTTTAGGTGTTTGATATAATTTTTTGCCAATGCTGACATTGATAATGTGATTAATTACCCACCAAACGTCTGATATCGTTTTGTCTTCTACCTGATTTTTACATTTTCTGTCCCAACAATATCTGCAAGTTTATTTGCCAGGTCATCAGTAATTGAAACTCTTCTCGAAGCATCTGAACGCATAAGAGTTTCCGTATCTTTGAAATAAACAAAAAGATTGCTTTCGCCGGGATACTGCAAAAATAATTTCTTTAATTTTTCAAGCTCTCCCTTAGATGAAAGACGCACATACAACGACTTTTCAGGTCCTATTGTAACAAGCGGCAAAGGAGCTGCATTTTGAAGCGTAAGCTCTGCTCCTTTCTCCTCATCAGCGAATGATACCGAGGCAGATATTACAACAGGCGCACCGTCAAAAATATATTTTCTGTATTTTAGCATGGTGTTTTCAAAAACAATAACGGGAATTTCACCGGAAAAATCAGAAAGAGAAAATGACGTAAGTGTTCTCCCGGACTTGGTACGCCTTGATGAAAGCGAAGAAATTCTGCCACATATGGTTATGCGTTTACCGTCAAGCTCAGGATTGTCACCAAGTTCCGATGCGCTGTAATCACTGAGCGCCTCTGCTTTAAAACGCCATTTATCCAACGGATGCCCGGAAAAATACATTCCGGCATATTCATATTCAAATGACAGTTTATCCTCAATTGAAAAATCAGGACTAGTTTCATTTATAAGAGGAAGAGAACCTTCGTCATCATCCATATTTGAAAACCAATCAAGTTGGCCGACACCCGATATCCGTGCCGTATTTTGATGACTGTCCACAAAACGTTCAATATTAAACATAAGCACGCGTCTGTTTGCATACAAAGAATCAAAACATCCGCATTTTACCATAATTTCCACACTTCGTTTGGTCAAATCATAATTACTCATACGTTCTATAAAATTTTCAAAAGAAGTAAAATTACCGTTTTCCATTCTTTCCGAAACAATCTGTTCAGGAAATCGGTCTCCGACATTTTTCATCCAACAAAATCCGTAGCGAACATCTTTACCCTCAGGCGAAAAATGCGTGTGGCTTTTGTTTATATCCGGCGGTAAAACTTTTATACCATACTTAGAAAACGATGAGATATATTTTACAGCTTTATTAATATAGCCGGCATAGTTTTTAAGCACCGCCGCAAGATAACATGTAGGATAGTGAGCCTTTAAATATGCTGTACGATATGCAACAAGAGCATAACACGCTGCATGAGACTTGTTGAAAGCATAGTTTGCAAAATCAATCAGCGAATCAAATATATCATTGGCACATTTTTCATCTATGCCGCGTTTCAAAGCTCCATCAACAACAGTTTTGCCGTTTTCTTTCAAACCATAAAGAAAGATTTCTCTTTCTTTAAGCATTTCACCGTATTTCTTTTTCGCCATAACCCGTCGCACAAGATCCGCCCTGCCTAAGCTGTACCCTGCCAAAGTTCGAACAATTTTCATAACCTGTTCCTGATAAATAACAACTCCATAGGTAGGCTCAAGAATCTCCTTTAACAAAGGATGTTTATATACAATCTTACCGGGATTTTTCACGTTTTCCAAAAACTGCGGAATCTGATCCATGGGACCCGGGCGATAGATGGAGGTTGTTGTAATAATATCCTCAACAGAAGTTGGCTTGAATTTTCTTAAGAATGTCTGAAGACCGGGATTCTCAAGTTGAAACAAACCATCGGTATCACCCTTTTGAATAAGTTCAAAGGTCTTTTTGTCATTAAGATCAATATTTTTTATGTCAATATTTATGCTATGCTCCCTGTTAATAAGTTCAACCGCATCATCAATAATCGTAAGATTACGAAGCCCGAGAAAATCCATTTTCAAAAGTCCGATTTTCTCAAGTGCAGCCATTGGATATTGAGTTAAAAGTCCGCCATCACCCTCTTGCAACGGAACATAATTTGTGAGTTCATCGTCACCAATGACAACACCTGCCGCATGAGTGGAGCAGTTTCTGGGAAATCCCTCAAGCTTCATGGCAATATCCAGTAGTTTTTTCACTTCAGGGTCAGTTTTATACATTGCACAAAGCTCCGATGACTGCTCAATTGCATCCTTTAACTTAATATTGAGTACTCTCGGAACTGCTTTTGAAACATTGTTGGTAACACTAAGACTTATCCCCATAGCTCTTCCGACATCTTTTATGGCAGCTCTTGCGGCAAGTGTGCCGAAAGTTACAATTTGAGCAACATGGGTTTTTCCGTATTTGTTTGCCACATACTCCCTCACCTCGTCCCTGCGTTTGTAACAAAAGTCTATGTCTATATCGGGCATGGACACACGCTCGGGATTGAGGAACCGCTCGAAAAGAAGATTGTGTGATATGGGATCTATCTCGGTAATATCAAGACAATATGCAACAAGACTCCCTGCTGCCGAGCCTCTGCCGGGGCCCACTGAAATACCACTGTCTTTAGCAAATTTTATAAAATCATACACTATGAGGAAATAATCGGTATAGCCCATATTATTTATAATCTCAAGTTCATAATTGAGTCTGTTTTCAAGTTCGACATCTATATTTTTATACCTTTTTAAAAGACCTTCGCCGCAAAGTTTTTTCAGGTAATCACCGTGGGAAGATTCACCATCAATTGTGATGCCGGGAAGATGCATTGTATTCATGTCAATTTCAAGATTACACATTTCGGCAATTTTCACTGTATTTTCAATTGCTCCGGGATAATCGGCAAAAAGATTTCTCATTTCTTCAAAAGACTTGAAATAATAATAATCTCCGTTCATTTTCATTCTGTCTGTATCGGAGAGCCTTTTTCCTGTCTGAATGCACGTTAAAACATCCTGCAAAAGAGCATCTTCCTTTTTGACATAATGAACATCGTTTGTTGCAACAAGCCCAATACCGAGTTCCTCTGAAAGCTTTTTGAGTTCTTCACGTATTTTGGCTTCTTCGGGAAGATTGTGATTCTGAATTTCAAAAAAGAAATTCTCTTTGGAAAAAATACCAATATATTCCAATGCTTTTTTTCGAGCTGAATCGTATCCCGAGTTAAGAATTGCCTGAGCCACATCACCTCTCATACAACCCGAAAGTGCAATCAGACCTTCACTGTACTTTTTTAAAATTTCCATGTCAACTCTGGGCTTATAATAAAATCCTTCCGTGTTAGCAAGCGTAACAAGAGCCATAAGATTTCGATAGCCTGTTATATTTTTGCACAGTAAAACAAGGTGCCCATATTGTTTGTCAGTACCGGGAACCTTGTTGAAACGACTTGAAGGAGCAGTATATACCTCGCAACCTATAATGGGCTTAATTCCTCTTGAACGTGCAGCTTCATAAAACTCAATAACCCCATACATACTGCCATGGTCAGTTATGGCAACCGCTTTCATCCCAAGCGTTTTCACCCTGTCCATAACCTTTACAATGTCTGCTGCACCGTCCAAAAGACTATATTGGGTATGAAGATGCAAATGCACAAAATCAGACATATATCTACCTCATTTATTTATATTTCTCAGCTTCCTCAACGAGCTTTCTGAGTCTGTGGTTTACTCCTGATTTTCCGATAGGAGGATTCATCATCTCGCCAAGCTCTTTAAGACCCAATTCTTTATGTCTGAGTCTCAATTCCGCAACTTCACGCAAACTATCGCTGAGCTTGTCAAGTACGCCGAGTTTCTTGAGTTTTTCTATCGCCTCAGCCTGTTTAAAAGCAGCATCAAGAGTTTTTGTCATATTTGCTGCATCACAGTTCATCTTCCTATTTATGGAATTTCTCATTTCCTTCATAATTTTGACATTATGATATTCCATAAGAGAGTCATATGCCCCAAGAATTGACAAGATATCCGTTACATCGGCGCTGCTTTTAAAATAGACTACATAGTTTGACTTTCTCATGGCAATTTTTGCGTTAAGATCAAAACTTTTAAAAAGAACTTGCATATCCTCACAAAGTTTGCGACTTGTTGAACAAAATTCAAGATGACAGTTCTTTTGCGGAGAAATCACTGATCCTCCCGCCAAAAAAGCACCCTGTATGAATGATTTCTGTACAGAAGAATCAGATAAGAAATCAAAATTAATACGATAGTTCTCAAACTCCTCAATGTCCTGACCCCGCTTCAAAATTGATGTAGTATGAAAAAGATCATTTATTTCAAGATCATCATCAAGACTGACAAAATAAACAACGCTCTTTCTCCCTCTCAAAACTCGAATAGATGTTTTTATTTCGCAATCATTTTTAATAAGAGTATACAAAAGTCTTGCAATTTTAGGATTCTCCGTAGCAAACCTCAGGTGAAATCCCTGATCAGAACCCGATATTTTTGCACCAAAACAAAGCATTCCCATAAGTTTGGCAATACGCATTTTTTTTGTTTTATCTGTATTTTTGATTATTTCACTTTTTACATCTGTTGAAAATGACATATACCTACCTGTCCTTATTTATATCTCTGTGGGATATAAATGTATTATATCCCAGATTCAAAACATGTTTATATAATTCATTGGCAATTGTTACTGAGCGATGTTTTCCGCCGGTGCATCCTACCGCCAGAACAAGATTAGCCTTTCCTTCATCAACATAATTAGGAAGAAGAAAGGTAATCATATCTTTGAACTTTTCCAAAAACTCATCAGTTACCGGTGAATTTTTCACATACTCGGCAACAACATCATCAAGGCCGGTTTTGGTTTTCATTTCACTTATATAGAACGGATTAGGTAAAAAACGAACATCAAACACCGAATCTGCATCAAGCGGGATACCATATTTAAAACCAAAACTGACAATTTCCACAGACATATATTTTTTTGCATTATACTCCGTGTCAACAACATTTTTTATATATTCCTGAAGTTGACGTGGTTTCATGTCGGAAGTATCAACTACATATGCCGCTTTTTTTCTTAGAGATGCAAACAGCTTCCGCTCAGCGGCTATTCCATCTGTTACACTACCCTCCCCGCTTAACGGATGCTTTCTTCTTGTTTCTTTATACCGTTTAACCAATGCTTCGTCGGAAGCTTCAAGAAAGAGAATCTCACAGTTACCGTGAGAGGCTTCAAACTCAGACAACACCTTATCAAGCTCACTGAAAAGCACACCCGTACGGCTGTCAATGCCAAAAGCCACCTTGGTAATTTCAGTATCATGACCCATACACAGTTCGGTAAATTTTGACAACAAAAGAGGAGGCATATTATCCACGCAAAAATAACCCATATCTTCAAAGGTTTTTATCGCCTGACTTTTTCCGGCTCCTGACATTCCTGTTATAATAACAAATTTCATACTTTTATCACTCCGTATCTATCTTCCAAGCAGCTTTACTTCCGGCTCAAGTTTTACACCAAACTTCTCCATGACAATTTTTTCTATATGATTCATAACTGCCTTTACATCAGCACAGGTTGCATTATCAACATTCACTACAAAACCGCAGTGCTTATCAGAAACCATTGCTCCGCCGTGTCTATAACCTCTGAGTCCTGCATCATCTATAAGTTTTGCCGCAAAAAAGCCCTCGGGTCTTTTAAACGTAGAACCTGCACTCGGATATTCAAGGGGTTGTTTTGTTCTGCGTCTTTCAGCAAGGTCACGCATATACGCACTGATGGAATCTTTATCTCCGGGTTTCAATTCAATAACAGATGAAACAATAATTTCACCATTTGTAAAGTTGCTTTTTCTGTACCCAAAGCCGTGGTCAACTCCAAAGACCTCTTTGATTTCCCCATCAGCAGAAATGTATCTTGTGGAAACAACCACATCCTTCATTTCACCGTCATATGCGCCGGCATTCATAACAATAGCTCCGCCCAAGCTGCCCGGAATACCTGATGCAAATTCAAATCCTGTAAGCGAATTTTCCAAAGCGCATGCAGAAATTCGAGAAAGCAAAGTACCTGCACTCGCTTCAATCCGATTATCGTTGCACGATATACCTGAAAAATCTTTTCCGACCGATATCACAACACCCTCGATACCATCATCCGAAACAAGAAGATTGGATCCGTTTCCTATAACATAATATGGAACTTTACTCTCCTTTAACAAACGAACTAATTCGAGAATTTCCTTTTCGTTTTTAACGGATATGAATATATCGGCTTTTCCGCCTATCCGAAAATACGTATGATTCTTCATCGGTTCATCTGTATGCACGACAATTCCTTCTATATTATTCTTAAGAAGATTTGATATATATTCCTTATTAATAATTTCATTCACATCCTTTATTTGCCTAAAAATGCTGCACCAATAATACCGGCATCATTACCGAGTTTTGCAATTATAATTTCGGTTGAGGTCACAATTCCGGCACCGTAAGTGCGCTTTTCAACATATTTTTTAAGCGGAACAAGAAGATTGTCTCCCTGATTACATATTCCGCCACCTATGGCAACTATGTTTGGTTGGAATATATTTATAATGTCAACAAGACCTTCACCTACATATTTTATATAGTTGTCAACAACTGTTTTTCCTGCACTGTCTCCTGCCTGAGCTGCATCAAACGGAATTTTGCCATTTGCCTTTCCGCCATTTTCGTCTACCATTTTAGCAAGAAGCGAATTGGGATTGGCTTTTGCACATCTTTCGGTATCTCTTATGAGAGCTGTTGCCGAGGCATACGCTTCCCAACATCCGTCTCTTCCACAGCTGCAGTGTTCCCCATCCATAGAGATGCAAATATGACCAAGCTCTGCTCCCATTCCGTTGAATCCGGTATAGAGCTTTTTGTCGATAATTACACCGCCACCGACACCGGTTCCCAGCGTAATTGCAACAAAGCTTTCAATAGAATCATCATTCAGATAAAAAAATTCACCAAGAGCGGCACAATTTGCATCGTTTCCTATATAAACAGGCTTATCAATATATTTTTTCATTTCATCGCAAATGGGTGCGTTTTTCATAACTATATTATTGGAATAATATACTATTCCGTTTTTATCATCCACAGATCCGGGGCAACCTATACCTATGGAATGAATTTCATCAAGAGAAATCTTTTCGTCGTTCAAAACCTTGAGTATAAGATCTGCCATAGCCTTTACAACTGCTTCATAACCGGCATTTCTTTCTGTCGGAGCACTTCCTTTTGCAATGATATCCCCTCTTTCGGTCACAACACCAACCTTTATTCCTGTTCCGCCAAGGTCAACACCTAAATAATACATATTAATAATCCTCCTTGTTTTATTCGTCTTCTTCCTGCGCAGTCATGCCCGACATAACTCTGGTATTGAGAGCTTCCGCCGCATTATAACCCATCTTTTTCTGACGGTTATTCATTGCCGCAACTTCAATTACTACAGCAAGGTTTCGTCCCGGTTTAACAGGAACGGTAATAGATGGAATATCAATCCCTAAAATGTCGGTATATTCAGTTGTAAGACCAAGTCGGTCATATTGTTTTTTGTCCTGCCACAGTTCAAGATTTATTATAAAGTCAATTTTTTCAACATTCTTAACTGCACCGATACCGAAAATCATTTTTACGTCCACAATGCCGATACCGCGAAGTTCAACAAAATGTCTTATAACATCGGGAGCACTTCCGAGAAGTGAAATATCGGAAACCCTCTTTATTTCAACTGCATCGTCAGCCACGAGACGATGACCTCTTTTAACAAGTTCAATTGCCGCCTCACTTTTTCCGACTCCTGAATCACCAAGAAGCAAAATACCTTCACCATATACTTCAACCAAAACACCATGCATAGTAATTCTCGGAGCAAGCTCAACATTTAAAAACGCAATGAGTGCACTCATAAACCTTGAAGTAGTATTTGAAGTACGTAAAACAGGAACTCTGTATTTTTGAGACAATTCATTCATTTCGTCGGGAATTGGAAGACTACGTGAAATAACAACACATGGAATATTTTTTTCAAACAAAAGCTCCAACGACTGCTTTTTGCTCTCCGGAGAAAGCTTTTCAAGATATGAAAGCTCTTCTCTTCCCATAATCTGAATACGATCATTGTAGAAATTATCAAAAAAACCGGCTATCTGAAGTCCGGGACGATTGACCTCGTTTGTAACTATTTTAATTTTTTCATATTTTTCAAACACGCATACAGGTTCAAGTTTAAATTCCTCGGCAATTCTTCCGAGGCTGACACTAAATGTAAAATTATCCATATTGCACCTCCGAATTTTTTATCCATAATATTATACACTATTTTTATATAAATTCAAATACTTTTACAAAAAAAAATTCACAAATTTGCTAAAATGTCACATATTTTTTCTAAAACAAAATTTTTTTCAAAAAACACTTGCAATTATTAATCTTTTCTGTTATAATATCTTTTGTTTTATGAACGGATTTAAACCATAGGAGGTGCATATATATGGCTAAATGTGAAATCTGCGGAAAAGGTGTTGCTTTCGGTATCCAGGTGAGTCACTCTCACAGAAGATCAAACAGAACATGGAAAGCTAACGTTAGAAGTGTAAGAGCTATCGTTAACGGTACTCCCAAAAGAGTAAACGTTTGCACAAGCTGCCTTCGTTCAAACAAGGTTACCAGAGCTATCTGAGTACCTTCAAAAGTTTTCGTCCGATATTTACCGGGATTATGCAGGTAATAGCGGACGAACCGATTTGTTTATAATTAAAACATATTTAAAATCCACCCTGCGTTTGCAAGGTGGATTTTTGCGTTTATTTTTTGTTTCCTTCATTTGAAGAATTATTCTTCGCAGGAGCACATTGTATAGACTCCTCAAATTCTCGTTTCAATACATTCTCACGAATCAGCCTGTATAATGCGGCACAAATCGGAACACCTATAAGCATTCCTACAATTCCCATTAATCCGCCACCAATAGTAATTGCTGCCAAAACCCAAATTGCAGGAAGACCTATGGAATTGCCTACCACTCTAGGATAGATAAGATTTCCTTCTATCTGTTGAAGCACTATTATAAACACAAGGAAAAGCAACGCCTTCATAGGCGATACTGTCAATATAATAATTGCTCCAACCGCAGCACCGATATATGCTCCGGCAACGGGAATAAGTGCTGTAAATCCGATGAACGCCCCAATCATCTGAGGATACGGGAATTTAAATATCATCATTCCTAACATACATAAAACGCCAAGAATAACCGCCTCAAGGCACTGCCCTACAATGAACTTTTTAAATGAATCATTAAACACCGAAAAAAAATGAAGAATTTTCCTTTCATATTTTGGTGCATAACAGTGCAACAGCCTGCGCGACTGCATTTGCAATTTATTTTTACTGAGCAGAAAATAGATAGAAAATATAATACTCACAAATACTGTTATAACCATTGAAATAACAGATGATATAACTCCGATAATTGCACCGGCGGCTGTTCCTATTCCGTCAACAACAAAATTAACAATCTTTGAAATCATATCTTCCCAGTTTATTTCGGTCAAAGTCTTCAGAACATCCTTAGGAACATATTTTGTCACAGTATCATTTTCTATAAGCTTTTGAACTAATGGCGGAATTTCTTTCACAAGTGTTTCTATACAATGAATAAGCTCAGGAACTATCATCCTTATAATAATATAAATTATTGCGAAAAAAGATA
Organism: Clostridia bacterium; assembly: GCA_017416845.1. Lineage (GTDB taxonomy): Bacteria > Bacillota > Clostridia > UMGS1810 > UMGS1810 > RGIG1828. Next base: position 6,781 of record JAFQBA010000117.1, on the reverse strand, counting down.
CTATCGCCGCGCTCAAACATACTATGGTACGAGTCTTTTTGACAATAGGTTTATCAATCCATTTCGGAAAATAATGTCTCTCATAAAAAGTCATAAGAATATTCAATACATAAGCAATTGAAAATCCTCCTACAACCGGAATAATGGCATCAATTAAATTTACCAGAACAGACGAAACTGAATTCCAGTAATAGATTGAAAGATAAAGTAAAAAAATACCACCCAGAATTTGAAAAATAGTTTTCAATCGAAAATGCATTGAATGTGTTCCTTCTTTCATATATACTATATTATGGTGTATTATAACACATATTCTTTAATTATTCAACAATTACCTTGTAATTTAAAAGTAAAATTTATTAAACACTTCTTCCACCGCGGAAAATTAAAAAAATTTTCGCTATACCTGAATTTTTTTGTTTATTTTTTCGCATTAAAATGAAAATTTTTTTCGAAAATACTATTGAAATATTTTCTTTTATATGATATACTGCTATTAATATATAATGTAACTAAAATAAAAATCATAAAACGGAGGTAAAACCATGAACGATTTTTTATTTGACATGATTGCAACTGAGCTTGAAGATGCAGTCGGTCGCGAAAACTGTTCAACAAGAACCATTGACAAAATCACTCACAGTGTAGACTTCTTCTGGCTCTCCAGAATGTGGGCAGACAGAGGTCTTCGTATGCCTGAGGCAGAAATCGTTGTTGCTCCCAAGGATGCACAGGAAACTTCTGCAGTTCTCAAAATTGCAAACTACTACAAAATGCCCGTTACCACATGGGGCGGCGGTGCAGGCAGTCAGGGCGGTGCTCTTCCTGTTTGCGGCGGTATTGTTCTCGACACAAAGAGAATGAATCAGATTCACGAATTTAACGAACAGGCTATGTACATAGAATGCGGCACAGGTACCGTGTATAAACACCTTGAATGGGCGGCAAACGAAAGAGGATATGCAACAATGCACTATCCCTCATCCCTCACCTGCTCAACTGTCGGCGGATTCCTCGCTCACAGAGGTATTGGTGTATCTTCCACCAAATACGGCAAAATTGACGATATGGTAATGCAGATGGAAGTAGTTCTCCCCAACGGTGACATTATCAACACTTCTCCCTGCCCCAAACACGCCGCAGGTCCCGACCTCAACCAGATTTTCATCGGTTCCGAGGGAACACTTGGTGTTATGACAAAGGCTCAGATGAGAATTTATGATCAGCCCGAATCAAGAAAGTTCAGAGCTTTCCTTTTCCACAATATGACAGATGCATTTAACGCAGGCAGAGAGCTTCTTCAGAAGTTCAAACCCTCGGTTATGAGACTTTATGACGAAGCAGAAACCGCTTCTCTCATCAAAAAGATTGTTGGTGTGGAAAAGCCGGGAGCATTTATGAACATCGCCATTGAAGGCGTTGCTGAAATGGTTGACCTTGAAGAAAAGATTCTTCTCCAGACATTCGGCAAATACGGCGCTGAAGACCTCGGAAGTGAATACGGTGAAAAATGGTGGAAGGAAAAGATTACATTCTTCTATCCCGGTCACATGATGGATCTTCCTCAGATGTTTGGTACAATGGATACCATTGCTCCTTATGACAAAATTGAAAAAATCTACTGGGAAATGAAAAAAGCCATTGAAACAAACTTCCCCATGGCAAGATTCATTGCTCACTTCTCCCACTGGTATGAATGGGGTTGCATGATTTATGACCGTTTCATCATTGATGAAGAAAACGTTCCCCAAGATCCCCACGAAGCTCTCAGACTTCACAACGACATCTGGAACTGCGGCGTAAGAACAGCTCTTGCCAACGGCGGTGTTGTTAACGATCACCACGGTGTTGGTATTAAGCTTGGCAGACTCATGAAAGAACAGTACGGTCCCGCTATGCAGGTTATGGAAGGAATCAAAAAACAGCTTGACCCCAACGGTATCCTTAACCCCTACAAGCTCGGATTATAATAAGGGAGGTAAAATATAATGCAATTTACACAGAAATCAAAAGAACATCTTGACGCCTGCCGTTTCTGCTGGATGTGCAGACACATCTGCCCCATCGGAACAGCTACAGGTCTTGAGAGAAACACTGCAAGAGCAAGAGCTCTCGGTCTTTCTCTCGTTGCAAGAGATGCAATTGAATATTCAGATGATATTATAAACAATGTATACGAATGCGCCCTTTGCGGAGGTTGTGTTGAAGACTGTACAACAGGTTGGGATCCTGTTATGTTTACCAAAGAAGCAAGACAGATTGCCGCTTTGGAAGGCAAGCTACCCGAATACATTCTCAAAATGCTCGACAACCTTGATGCAAAAGGCAATGTGTTTGGTCTTGACAAGAATGCAGACCTCACCAAAAAAGCTGAATCCCTCAAGGCTTCAGACACTCTTTTCTTCATTGGTGAAGATGCTTCCTTCAAAACACCCGACAATGCAATTGAAGCAATTGAGCTCCTTGAAAATGCAGGCGTTGATTTCACAGTTTTGGCTGATGAACCCAACAGCGGTTATTCAATGAGCTTCATCATCGGTGCTGTAGCCGAAACAAAAGCAGTTATGGAAAATGCGGCTAAAAAGCTTTCGGCATATAAGACTATCGTTTGCTATGACCCCTCCGATGCAAAGGTTATGAAAAGAGAATACAAAGAATGGGGTATTGAACTTGGTGCAGAGGTTGTAACCTACACAGAATTCCTTGCCGCTCTCATAAAAGACGGTAAACTCGCTGTTAAAAAGTCTGATATGGACTTTACACCTCAGGACAGCTTCCTTCTTGCAAGAGAGCTTGACGAAACAGAAGCTATCCGTGATATCCTTAGTGCTTGCGGTAATGTTAAAGAAATGCTTCTTAACAAAAAAGCAACAGTTCTTGCCGGCAATCTTCTTATGAACGAATATATGCCAAACGTTATGAAAATGGTTGCCGAAAACAGATGGGTTAATGCTAAAAACATGAACTGCACCTGCGTTGTAGCCACAAGCCCCGCAGAATATTATATGCTTAAATCTGTTAAACCCGCTGATATGGAAATTCTTACTATTGAGGAGGCTATTGGAAAATGCTTGTAAGTTTTAAAGAAGTTTTAGACATTGCAAAAGAGAAAAATTTTGCTCTTCCTGCATTCAACGTATATAATATGGAAACAACAATGGGTATCATCGGTGCTGCCGAAGAAGCAAAAGCTCCCATTATTGTTCAGAGCTATTCAAGACTTTTCACAAACGAAGAAGGATATTATGTATCCCCCATCGTTATTGCCGCTGCTAAAAAAGCAAGCGTGCCGATTTGTTTCCACCTTGACCATGGTGCAGGTCTTACCGAGGTTACCCGTGCTCTTTGCTACGGTGCAACAGGTATTATGATTGACAAATCTGCTCTTGACCTTGAAGAAAACATTGCAGAAACAAAGAAAATTGTTGATATGTGTGCCGCAGTGGGCGTTCAGGTTGAAGGTGAGCTTGGTCACGTTGGTTCTGTTAACGACGACCACATGTGCGAATATACAAAGGTTGACGAAGCAGTTCGCTTTGTTAAAGAAACCGGCGTTGATGCTCTTGCTGTTATGGTTGGTACTGCTCACGGCAGATACAAACAGGCTCCCGTCCTCGACATTCAGAGAATTAAAGACATCTACGAAGCAACCGGCACAGCTCTCGTTCTTCACGGCGGCAGTGGTGTTCCCGACGATCAGCTCACAGCTGCGATTGATGCAGGTATCAGAAAAATCAACTTCGGTACTGATGTTTGCTATGCATTCCTCGATCAGGTTTTTGAAACCTCAAGAGAATTTGTGGGCATCGATATGTTTATGAAGGATGCAATCAAAAATGTAAAAGAATTTGCACTGGGCAAAATCAAGCTTCTCAGTGCTGAGGGCAAAGCATGAGTAAGATAGTCGGAATTGGCGCAAATGTGTGTGACACATTGATCACCGTGTCCACCTATCCTACAGAAGATACAAAACAAAAGGCTTCTTCCACCGTGGTATGCGGTGGAGGGCCTTGTGCAACCGGGCTTGTTGCGGCTTCAAAGCTTGGCGGAGACTGCGGATTTATCGGTAACTTCGCCGGAGATGCAAGCGGAGCATTTTTGAAAGAAGATTTTGAAAAATACAATGTTTCAACAGAATTCACCGACATAAAACCCGGCAGTATATCTTTTTCATCCTGGGTGGTTCTCTGCTCGGACACCGCATCAAGAACCTGCGTTTTTGACCGCGGCAATGTTCCTGCACTTGTGCTTTCGGACATCCAGAAGAAAGCAATTGCCAATGCCGACATCCTTATGGTAGACGGCAACGAAATGAGTGCGGCAATTGAAGGAGCAAAGGTTGCAAGAGAAAACGGCACAAAGGTGCTCTATGATGCAGGCGGACTTTATGAAGGTGTTGAAAATCTCCTTCCTCTTGCAGACTACATAATTCCCTCGGAGGAATTTTCTCTCGGAATAACAGGATGCAAAACGGCAGAGATGGCTGCAAAAGTGCTTTTTGAAAAATACAGTCCCGAATTTGTTATTATAACCCAGGGCATAAAGGGCGGAATTCTCTATGACGGAAAAGAGCTTCGGTCTTATCCTGCATTTCCCGTTGACTGCGTTGATTCAAACGGCTCGGGCGACGTGTTCCACGGAGCTTTTGCCTTTGCAACAAACAAAGGTTTTTCACCCTACAAAGCATGCCTTTTCTCAAGTGGGGTTTCGGCGCTCAAATGCACTCACGTGGGTGCAAGAGCCGGAGTACCCACATATGACGAAACAATTAAATTTTTAAAGGAGCGTGGAGTTAATGAATTTTAAGAAAAAATGGACCAAAAAATACGGTAAATCCGAAATCATGACCAAAGAAAACAGCTCTTGCAAGCTTATGGAAATTGACATGGTCAAACTCTCAGACGGTCAGAAAAAATCATATTCTGCCAAAGATACCGAATTTGGTATTCTCATTTTTGGCGGTAAATGTACAATTGAAGGAAAAGATTTCTCTTTTGCAAATATCGGTAAGAGAGAAAATGTTTTTGACGGTGCGGCAACAAGCGTATATGTTCCCGGAAACACCGATTTCACCATCACAGGCGTGGGCGAAGTTTCAATGGCAGTTGTTAAATCTCCTGCAGAAAAAATGTTTAAACCCGTACTCATCAATCCCGAAGATGTAATCATCAAGGACATGGGTAAACCCGGTTGGGAAAGACAGGCTCACTTCATTCTTGACGAAAGAGTTGAAGCAAACATCATCTACATTGGCGAAGCTTATGTTAAAGGCGGCCAGTGGGCAAGCTACCCTCCGCACAAGCACGATGATGACAATATGCCTACCGAGGCTGCAACAGAAGAAGTGTATTACTATGAATTCAAAAAAGACACAGGCTTTGGTATTCAGAGAGTTTACACAATGGAAGGCGACATCGACGAGACCTACACCGTTAAATCGGGTGATCTTGTTGAAATGCCCAGAGGTTACCACCCCTACCACTCTGCTCCCGGATATGACAGCTATTATCTGTGGATTATGGCAGGCAAAAACAGAGGTTTCTTTATGACAACCGACGAAGATCACGCTTGGCTTAATAAATAATATACAAGGAGAGCCGGATCCGACAGTGCATTTTGCATTGGCGGTTCCGGCTGTGTACTATAATGATTTATAAACTACAGCCCACAAGGGTTTACCGTTCATACTACGGAGGAATGAATCTTGACACTATTCAAAATGTCAATCCTCCCGAAAACTCACGATTCCCGGAGGATTGGCTTGCATCTGTCACAACTGCATTCAACCCCGGAAGAAATGTTCCCTATGAGGGATTAAGCAAAACAACGGGCGGAATTTTTCTTAAAGACATTATTGAAGAAAACAAAGAAGAAATGATTGGTGAGCATGAGTCTATGTCAATTCTTTTTAAGCTTCTTGATGCTGCCGAAAGACTTGCAATTCAGGTTCATCCAACAATTGAATTTGCCAAAAAGCATTTTAACTCCAACTATGGCAAAACCGAATGCTGGTACATGTTAAACGACGGCGGCGAAGTGTATCTTGGCTTTAAGGAAGGAATCACCAAAGAATACTGGAAATCCCTTTTTGACAGTCAGGACATAGAAAAGATGCTCGAATGTCTGCACAAATTTGAAGTAAAAAAAGGTGACTTTATTTTTGTTGAAGGGGGAGTTCCCCACGCAATAGGCAAAGGCTGTTTCCTTGCAGAGCTTCAGGAACCAACTGATCTTATGGTTATTCCCGAAAAGGTTACTCCGTCGGGAATTGAGCTTCCTAAGCAAAAGCTTCACGGCGGTCTTGGATTTGAAAAAATGTTTGACTGCTTTGTGTATGAGGGAAAAAGCAAACCTGAGACAAAAGAAAAATATTTTATAACACCAAAGGCAATTGATGAAAATGCTTCTGTTTTGGTGGATTCAACCATTACGGATAAGTTCAGACTTTTTAAAATTGAATGTAAACAAAATGCAACATTTAAAACAGACAGCTATGCAATAGCCGTTGTAACAGACGGAAGTGCTTCGATCAACGGTACAGAAATGAAAATCGGAGACAGAGTTTTTATTTCCGAAAAAGAAAATATACTAAACATTGAAGGCAACGGACAGGTGCTTGTTTGTATGCCGTAATTTGAGGTTGTCGAGCTGTTTAACACAAGGACGAAAGGCTCCCTTGTGTAAAGGGAGCTGTCACGAAGTGACTGAGGGATTGTTAAATAATAAACTCTCAAACAATCACAAATACTGCAATTGAGGCAGTTTGTTACAATCCCTCCAC
>JAFQBA010000116.1 GCA_017416845.1 Clostridia bacterium | reverse complement strand
CATATAATTGAAGAAAAACATCTTGAAACAGATGTTTTTCAACATTTGTAGTAATTTCAAATGATTTATAGGCTAATTAATACTCTGTATTGCTTATTATTTCTGCCTTTTTGCGGTCTGGAGTTTTTTTACATTCCCTTTGAGTTTATACATGTTGAATTTTTTCTTTTCTTGATGCACTGACAACATACTGCATTATCATAAAAACACAAATCATTATGCATGCACAAACCACAAATGCGGGCTTATAGCTATCATAGCGATCATAAAAAATATTTATGGAAAACGAACCGAGAGCGTATCCGGCCTCTTTTACCGACACAAATATACCAAGAAATTTATTGTAGGATTTTGATCCGAAAAGCTCATCAGCATAAATCGGAAGCATTATTGTGTCAAGCGGTAGCGACAACGCAGAAAACAGTGCATAAGCATAGGCAAACCCTATGCCCGCACCAGACGATGAAACGAAATAGAAACAAACCATAACTGCAACAGATGAAAACAGACAAACATTCATTGCTGTTTTAACTCCGAATCTGTCATAGAGAAAACCTGTGGAAAATTTTGTCAGTGTAAGGAGCAACATGTTGATATTGATAACTGTTTCCATAACAGAGGGATTCATTTCAACATCTTCAAGGTGAGCAGATCTCACTCCATACACACCATGAAGAACAAGTCCTGTTAAAAAGATGGACACGCAGGCAAGATAAAAATATGCCTTTTTGGAACCGACATCCCACGAAAGCCCTTCCCAACTGTTCTTGGCTTTCTTTTTTGTTCCGCCATCATTTTTTGATGTGTTTTCAGGAGGCTCTTTGTATAATATGAGTATGAGAGCCGCCATGCAAGCAAGAATGATTGTAGTCACAATATAGGATTTTCTGTATACAAAAGGATCGGTGCTTCCTGATCTCAGGAAAAAAATGAGTCTTGTTGCAGCAATTGAACCAATGCCATTTGAAGCAAGAATCGCTCCCATTATTGTGCCTTTGTTTTCCGGGCTCCATTTTGATATGACACTTCCGACCATTGTAGTTGTTGTCCATGAAAGACCGATGCCCAAAAGGCATCCGCCAACACAGAGCATGAAAACATTTGTCGCAACACAATAGGAAATACACGACAAAATGAGGCTTAAAAATCCTGCAACAATGAGCTTTTTGGTGCCAAATTTAGCAACCAAAGCACCAAAAAAGAGGTTTACAATTGCCGTGGTAACATAACGACAGGTATCGTTAATCGAAAAGACTGCGCGATCCATTCCCAATGCTTCGGTCATGGGTTTTAAATATAGGTCTTTTGAAGATGAGCAAAATCCGAGAACAATGAACACCATCATGAAAGAAAGTGATATTATCACCCATTTATAATCAAATCTTTTTTTCGTTTGCAAATTATCCATTGTTGCTACGCCTCATTCCTCAATATACATATTTGCAAGATATCTTGTGCCGTTTGCTTTGGTTTGGGGTGCAATAAAGCTCTTTAATCTTCCCTCTTTATGAATTTTCCACAGAACATCATATCCGACTTTGGCATATTGCGAAACCTTGTGCTGCTCATCCCAAAGCTCAGACATCTTACACATTTCAAGCTCAATGTCATCATAGATAACAGGATTATCCTTTGAGGCATTTTTTAGCATTTCTTCAATTCTCGCATATGCTTTTATATATGTAACAGGTGAAATTTCGGCAACAGTGTCGGTGAGTGCTTTGTATGGAAGAACCTCAAAGCCTTTGCTTGTAACCTTGCATGCATGCTGAACGGGAAGTGAATATGCATCACCGGAAACATTTTCAGGAAAAGCAAAGCGTGTTGTTGCAATGTAGCTCTCGGTTCCACACATGAGAATTTCCATGGGTCTTGAAAGACGGCATACACCAATATAGTTGGGATCATCTGCATTAATCATACAGCCCACACGCTCTGAATACATGTCATCAAGAGCTTTTGTTTGTGCATGAATCGGATCGTAACCATGAGTGATGTATTCCTGGCACTGATTTGCAACAACCTCAAGTGCTGAAACAAAATCTCCATTATCAAGTCTTGGGAAATGACTGCTTTCAGCTTTAAACTGCGTGTAGAATCTGTAGCCTTTGTTATAAAGATCATTTACAATGCGATCTCTTCTTGCGGCAAGTTCTTCATCAGGTGGAGTTGTGCCATTTGAAACCATGGCAATTCTTTCGTTATTGGAAATGTATGGATGACCGTGCAAAAGAAATGAATTTGACGGTCTTGAGTGAGCAATACCGATTGTTCCCGGAAGCTCGTCAAGGTCAACCTCTTTCAAAAAATCGTCCACATTACCCAAAACTCTTTTGTAGTAAAGCTTTCCGTTGTGAATTGTGCATACACCGGTCGAATAACCACCATCATAGATTTCTTCTCGTTTAAGCATTTCAACAAGAATGGGAGCTGCCTGTTTTGTTCCTATGTAGCCTGAAATGTTACACATAAAATCACCTCAAAAATTATAACAATAACAACGAATTTATTATATTACCGCTACACAAATAAGTCAATGCACAAATATGACATAAAACACTTAGTTTTTTCCTATTTAATTAGAATACTCCGAAATGTTTCGTTATACAGATTGTGCTTGATATCTGTATTTATGAGGGGTGCAACCGGTATTGGCTTTAAAAACACGAGTATAGTAGGATGCGCTCAAAAATCCAACCTTTTGAGAGATGATTTCTACAGAATAATCGGTATTTTTGAGAAGTTCAAAGGATTTTTCAACTCGGACTCTGTTTATATATTCACCTAAAGTGCAGTTAAACTGTTTGCGAATATATTTGTAAAGAGAAGTCTTTGACACATTTGTGTTCTTGGAAATACTCTCCACAGACATCTTTCTATCATAATTTTCATCTATGTATAAAAGCACATTTTCAAGACATTCGTAAGCTCCGGGACGAAGCATACTCTCAAGCATAATATACTTTGTAAGCATTGTTGCAAGATTGGCAATGCTTTTGAAACGCTGCTCATCATACACAGTCATTTTATCATAATTTTCTTTGAGAGCATCAATATCAAGCTCTAAATCGGCAACATATTTTTCTACAGAAGAAAAATCCTCTTCTTTTTTCATCTGACCGAGAATCAGATATGCGATAACATCCCCATTGTAAACAACAGGTGCCGCAACATCCACAAGACCTGCGTGACACACGTGAACTTCTGCTTTTTTGGTTTTGCGACATTTTTCAAGAATGACTCTGTCTGAACGCATACAACGGTTTCTTCCTTCGTCATTTTGTTGAATTATGTTGCAATATCCTTCTGTCCAAGGGCCTATGTTAGCCATTGATGTAAAATCTTCTTTCAAAAAATTTATATTTACCCCTGTTGAATTGTAAAAATCACTGATCGCACCTTTCAGCTTTTCAATATCATAATTAATTAATTCCATTTTAATCACCGCAAAAATTATACTGCTTCAGCATGTTTTTGTCAAGATTTTTCGCACAACGCGGAATATATTAAAAAAAATGCGAAAGATAATGAGTTGTTGAATTATGTTTTGTATGATATAATCTTTTAGATGATGATAGATAAATTGGAGTTTATCGGTGACGTAAAAAAAGTCCAGACCGCAAAAAGGCAATAAAATAATTTTAAAAATAGTGATAATATACATCATAATTTGAAATGATTTCAAATAGGTTGAAAAATATCTTTACAAGATATTTTTCTCTTATCATATGCCTTTTTGCTCTTGCCAAATCTCACCCTCGCAGTACCTTTGTACAGCTTCGGGCACGTGCGAATCGGGAATACTTCCCGACTCGCATTCGATTTGACAATTCTGAATCGTTTTTTCCTGTCCCCGAGGCAAAGTAAAAATTGCAAGCAATTTTCACTTTGCCGAGT
>JAFQBA010000115.1 GCA_017416845.1 Clostridia bacterium | reverse complement strand
GCAATTTTCACTTTGCCTCGGGGACAGGAAAAAACGATTCAGAATTGTCAAATCGAATGCGAATCGGGAAGTATTCCCGATTCGCACGTGCCCGAAGCTGTACAAAGGTACTGCGAGGGTGAGATTTGGCAAGAGCAAAAAGGCATATAATAGGAGAAAAATATCTTGAAAAGATATTTTTCATCCTATTTGAAATTATTTCAAATTATGATGTATATTATCACTATTTTTAAAATTATTTTATTGCCTTTTTGCGGTCTGGACTTTTTTTACGTCACCGATAAACTCCAATTTACCAAACATTCTCTTTTACAAAACTTCTTCAGATACTTTCTTTAATCCGTCAATCCTCAATTGAATTTCTTCTTCGCTCCAGTCGGGATTGATTGAGAAAATTACTGTTGACGCAAGAATATCAAGAGTCTTTTGACATTCATCCAAAGTCATATCTGTATGGAGACTTTTGTTTGCTTCCATGTTATATGGGTTCATAAGAGGATGAAATGCACCTTTTTTGTTTATTACAGCATCCCACTCGGTGTATATGTGTCTGCCCATGGTGTCGAGGGTTGTTGACGGGAAAGGCAAACTATCTGAAAATTTGTGTGCAAGCTCTGCCGACTCAAATCTCATTGGGAAAAGTGTGCCACAATCGCCATCTGCATCGTTTGATGGTGCCATTGTAATCTTTGTGTCGGAAATGGCATCGGCAATTTTTCCTTTAACTGATTTAAGGTCTTTGATTATACCATCAAGACGCTTTAGCTGTTCTCCAAGCACAGCGCCTGATAATTCGCTCATTCTGTATTCGCTTCCGGCAAAGGTGTCTTCGCTGAAAGAATCAAGTGCATCATCAAAAAATACTATGCCGTTGCTGTCATGATAGATATACGCTCTTTCAAAAATTTTGCTATTATTGGTAATTACTGCACCGCCTTCGCCTGCAGTAATGTTTTTTGCCTGCTGAAAGCTGAATGCTCCGGCATCACCGATTGTGGAGAGCTTTTTGCCCTTGTAGCTTCCTCCTATACCCTGACAGGCATCTTCAACAACAAAAAGATTGTGCTTTTTTGCAAGTCCCATAATAGCATCCATATCACAAGGCATACCCTGCATATGTACGGGGATTATTGCTTTGGTATATTTTGAAATTTTCTTTTCAGCGGCATCCGCATCAATGGTGAGGGTGTCGTTAATGTCGGCAATAACAGGGATTGCACCACACTGAAGCACAGCGTGGGCGGTTGCAACATAGGTGTATGCAGGCACTATGACCTCATCTCCGGGTCCTATGCCGAGAGCTGTGAGAATGCTCACAAGTGCAGCATGACCCGATGTGAGAGCAAAAAAGTGTTTTGCACCGAGATATTTTTTCATGTTTTGTTCAAAGTTGTAAACGGCTTTTTCTCCGTCGTTTACCTTGAAAAGCTTTTTGCTGTTTATTACTCTTGCAACAGCATCTATTTCTTCTTGTCCTATTCTGAACGTTTTTTAATACATCCCTTCACATTTTAAACTGTTATCTTTCAAGTTTTTCAATATTTTTCAATGTTTCCTTTACAGCATAGAAATCCGCATTATCAACATACTGTTGGAAATTGCTGTGTTTAAAGAGATTAATCTCATGGCCTCCGCGACATAGCTGATCCTCGGTGGGAAAATACAAGAGCTGACCGTTGGTATAGGAAATAATAATGATTTTCAGGTCTTCAACAGCTTCATCTATTCGAAATCCGATTTCTGTAAACATTTCAAAAGGAAAAGGAGCAAACGCAACATTTCCTATTCGCACAACCGTCTGCGGAATTTCTTTGAATTCTTTTTCCTCATATCCTTTTTCGTAGGATTCTTTTACTTTGCGGTAAAAATTACAAACATATGAATCAAGATGACCATCTGTATTTTGTAATTCGTTCAAATGCTTAGCAGCAACATCATAGGCTATCCTTGGTTTAACAGGAATATTGAGTATCCCGCAATTTACAGAAAAGCTTATTTCGTCATAATCCGATAGATTGCCATAGATTTCAAGAGCATCTTTTGCAGCAATTTTGCCTATCTCCTCCACATGACAATAGCCATGACCACCAGTGCCTCCCGTGGACAATCTCGGACCTGTATCGCCCATTGTTGTGTTGAAAAACACGGTCAATCCGCCGCTGACTTTTTCTAATTCATCAGTCATAATCCCCGGCCAGTCCCTTGATATTTCGGTGTAACTGCCGCCTGCGGCTGTTGCATGAGCACTATAGGAAACAATATTTGCAACTACCTTTCCCGATTTATTTTTGAATGAAATCAAATTCATTTCGGGGTTAAACGGCGCCCACGGATTTTGTCCGAGTTTGGCTTTATTTTCGAGAGTAAGCTTTCGTCTGTTCACTCCGGCATAGCTTTTGCCACACCCAAATGCAACCCTTACGGGTTCTGAATTTTTTATGGCTTTCAAACCAACCGAAATAGCGGCAGGATAGAAAATTCCCCTGTAATATTCAACATCCGAATACCAACCATCTTCACTGTCTGCAAGCGAGGGGCCTGTGTGAGTGTGAGTTGAGCATATCAGAATATTTTCATAAGGAATATCGGTTTTTTGGGATAGTTCTTTTCTGATTTCGTCGCAAAATGCAACGCACACAAGGCATACCGTGGCATTTATAATTATAGTTTTTGTTTTACCATATGAAAATGCAAAAGCTGTGATTTCGAGGTCATCATGTATGGCGGTTGAATATGTGAACATATTATATCCGAATATGTGTCCTCCCACTTTTGGGGATATATACTCCCTTGCTACACCTAAATATAATTCTGACACAAGCATTCTCCTTATATGTTTTTTGATAATTGGTTGTTTATGTAATCATCCATAATCTTTTGTGCCACCCACATATTTGCTTCGGGAGTATAATGAACCACATCTTCAATAAAAACCCCGTTTCCGCGTACATCGGGAATATACAGTGGACAATTTCTTATATCAAACATCTCGTATTCTTTGTTTTCTTCAACAAGCTTTTCAAAAATTTCGTTTATATATCGCAATTTTTTAAGTCCTTCTCCCGAAGGGTCAAAATCAAGACTTCTGTCCTCGCTAACTCTCCGGTGCAAAATAACAGGTACTTTTTTCTTAAGAGCATTTTGAAAACGTGAAAAGATTTCAAAAAGTGTATTTTTGCAATTGTCCTTTAATTCATCCCACTGAGCATTTGCATCATCTTCACTTCCACGCCAGTGGATACCCATGTATTCCGGCGTTTTGCCAAGGGCTTCAAGGCTTTGGGGGACAAGTGACAAAATATGCTCTGTGTAGGGTGTGAGAGCAATTTTAACTGTTCCGAGCTTACCCGGAACAAGCACTCTTTCGTATTCGGGATGCCACATAAAACCTTTTGTTGCACCTTGTGCGCCTATAGCAATCTGAATTATGTGTAAATCGGGCAATTCATTCCCGGCATCAATGCTGCTTTGCCAATACTTTGCAAGAAGATTTGCCACGGAATATGTGTCGTCTTGTTCTTCCGCAAGGTTCATACCTGCACTTTTGTATCCTTCCCACTCAAGAGATGTATTTTTAAAGCTCTGATTTTTCTCTCTTGAAAGACCAAAAACGTTTTTCAGTGGTGTTGTAATTTTATCTTCATCTTTCATGGGAACTCCGTGTCCCACGGCATTGGACTGTCCCAGAAGAATGAATACTGCTGCTTTATTTTCCATTTTCAATCTCTCCTTTCATTTCTCTTAAGATGCGCAGATTTTCGTTTATTGTCTTTGTGTCGCTGTTTTGAGCAAGTGAAAGTATTCCACGGTTCCGGAATGACCAGATTTCATAACCGCCCCTGACAATGTCTGTTTCATTGGGCAAATATCCGTATGATTCATTTGTGTTTGAAAGAGTCAGAGTATAGCCAAACGGGCTGAATTTCTGTAGTCTCATGGATATTTCGGTAAAATGTTCAAAAGGATAAGGAACAAATGCAATTTCTCCAAGACTTATGATAATTTGTTCATAAGTGAAACTGTCGTCTCTTTTATATTTGCCGTCATGAAAATCAACAACTTTTTTTAAAGCGCTTTTTTCAAGATCCCACATTTGATCGTCTTTATCTGCAAGCTCTTCAAGTCGTTGTAAAGCAGCTTCCTTTGACATTGGCTCTTCATAATCCAAACTGATGCTATCCTTTTTAATGTTGAGTTCAAGCTCTCTGTATTCCCGTATGTTGTAGGCATTTATGGCATCAAGTCCGGCTTTTCCGCCAAGCTCCATCATTTGAGGAAGTTTGTTTTTGTCATAATTAAACATTGTTCTTGGAGCAATGTCACCTTCGGCGCCATCAAAAAACACTGTAGGTGCATCAGTGTAGGACTCAAGTCTGTCGGTCATAACACCGGACCAGTCACGGGTTACGGGACTGTCCCACACAAAGCCGGGAGCGGCAGTTCCGTGACAACCGTAATGAATCATGTTGCAAATAGGCTTACCGTTTGGTTCTTTAAATGCGATAACATACATCTTTTTATCAACAAGCCCCCATGGGTTAAAGCCAAGCTTTACTGTTCCGTCCTCTTTGATTTCACGACGGTTTATACCAACATCACTTTCGGTGACACCTATTCCCACTAAACCTTCTCTCATGGATTCCGAAGCATCAATACAAGCTTTAACTGTTTTTGGAATAAGAATTTTGGAAATGTAATTTTCATCGGCTTCGCCCCAACCGGGAGTATTTCTGACAACAGGCCCCGAATGAGTGTGGGTTGCAGACATGGTTACGTTTTCTATGCCTTTAATTTCCTTGACAAGTTTTTTGACCCTGCTAACAATATTTTCGTTCACCGACACGATGCACGCCGAAATCATGATAGCAGTTTGTTCACCGTCTGAAATGCAGATTGCACTGACAGTCAGGTCGTCATTAATAATTTTCGATTTTCTGATCGAAGGATATCCTGCAAGCAAAGTACCTTCTTCAGGGGTTATAATTTCAGTTGAAACACCGATTTTAAGCATAATCTTTACTCCTTATCAAAATAATTTTTCATATATTCTAAATTTTTTAAAGCACCTTCAAAATGAGTTGGACAAGCAAGGTCAAGCTCAATGCCTAAAGCACCATCATAGCCTGATGCAACAATTGTATCAATAATCGCTTTGCAATCTATAACACCTTCGCCCAAAATACGGAATGTCCGTGTCACGGGAATTAATTCTTCGCTCCAACCGCCGAGAGATCCGTCTTCCTTTAACTTGAAATCCTTCATGTGAGTGAAACTTATACGGTCTGAATATTTACTTATGTATTCCAAAGGATTTATGCCTGCTGCCGCCATGTGACCCGTATCGGGTACAAAATGAACAAGGGTGGGATCGGTGTTTTGAAGAACATAATCTATTTCATTTGCATACATGGTATAGTTATTAACGTGGTTATGCACACCCACCGTTATATCAAATTCTTTTGCAAGATTTGCAAATCTGTTTATATGCTTCACATTGTGAGCCATTTCACTCTTAGTCATTTCGCCTTCGGGTCTTCCGGCAGTACCCTGAAGCGTGATTTTATTGATGCCTGCCTCTGCCACAAATTCAAGGTCTTTTTCAAGGGTTTTGAAAAACTCATCTTCCTGACCTTTAAAGGGCAGACCGAAAAAGAAGCTTTCGGTTTTAACACCGTATTTTTCATATAGTGAATTAAAAAGCTTTACATCTCTGCCATATGCATCAATGGTATGACGGACATTTTCCACGGATTTATATCCTATTTTTGAAACATCAGCATAAGCCGCTTCGGTTCCTTCAATGGTTTTTGTACCCCATGACCATATGGCATAGCAAAGTTTTGATATATTCATAATTTAAATGCTCCTTTCGTTTGTTATGACTAATATATAACATAAATTTATTTGATTGTCAACACTTTTGTGAAATTTTTCGCAAAAGATTTTCGGCAAAACGCATCAGAACCGCAAAATGATTGTTTAAACAATCAAGTTCCTTGAGGCACAAAGGTTAGAGCTACGTTTTAACAGAGTTGATTTTGCCGGAATATACAGTATTTTGCCAACATTTGTGAATATACTGCTTGATTATATCATTAAGGACTTGAACTTTTGTGAAATCTGTGATATAATAAGAGCGTAATTATATTTAAAACCACATGAAAGGAATCGTCATGACTCTCGAATCTCTCGGCTACTCCGCCGCACAAAACAACATTATCAGGTTAATATATAAAAATCCGGGTATAACACGAAAAGACCTTGCCAATCTTTCCGGTATAAGCGGAAGAACCATATTAAAGTTCGTTTCCGATTTCATAGAAAAAGGTATTGTTACAAATTCCGAAAAAAACAAATCCACCGGCGGGCGAAATGCCGAAAGACTTATGATAAATCCGGATTTTATGTATGTTCTTGCTGTCGATATAGGTTCTTATTCAACCAAAATCGGATTAGTAAATATGAACGGTGATGTTATTGACTGTAAATTTTTAATACGCAAGGAAAACAACAAATCTGCCGACATAACTCCCGAAGAGTTGAAAGATCATTTACAAAAATACATTGATAAATACAAAAAAGAACGACTGCTGGGAATTGGTATCGGTATCACCGGTCTTGTGAGCAAAGCCGGAAAATACATTGAATTTTCACCCAACATTCCAAAATTCAATAACATAGACATAACCTGTGAATTTGAAAATTATCTCAGCTTGGATGTCACGCTTGACACAAGTGCGAGATGTCTTGCACTTGCAGAGCAAAGATACGGTCTTGGCAAGGGTTATGACAATCAGGTTTATGTTTCTCTCGGTCACAGCATCAGCGCGGGAATAATCGTGAACGGAGAGCTTTTTGGCGGTTCAAACGGCATTGCCGGAGAAATCGGTCACACAAAATGTGCAAACAACGGTACACGATGTTCATGCGGTAATTATGACTGTCTCGAGGTATACTCTACCCTGCCGATGATTGTAAGCAATGTTAAAAGAGAGCTGAAAGCTTTTTCGGGATACTCACCCATACTCAACCTTGCAGGTTCTGTTGATAATGTCACATGGGAACACATTGCCCGTGGAGCCGAGCTTAAAGACCGCATTGCAGGCGAATTCATCAATAATGCCGGAGAGCGGATTGGTTTTGCCCTTTCACACATGATCAACTCTCTGAATCCCGAGATAATCATATTTGGCGGAAGCGTCACAGAGCTTTTGCCCGGTGTTGTTGACAAAGCTATTTCGTGTGCAACCGAGTTTTCACTCATATCATCTGTTCAGAATCTCAAAATGGTAAAATCGGAGCTTGGTAACAAAGGTGCAATCATGGGATGTGCTGTTGGAGTTATGAATCATTATTTTGGTGTTTGATTTAAATTGGGGTTTGTCGGGGAGTTTAGCACAAGGACGAAAGGCTCCCTTGTGTAAAGGGAGCTGTCACAAAGTGACTGAGGGATTGTTAAATAATAAACTCTCAAACAATCACAAATACTGCAATTGAGGCAGTTTGTTACAATCCCTCCACCGCTTAAGCGGTCCCCGGCAAATTGTCAAGTCAAGTGCAACACTTTTTAGACAAAAAT
>JAFQBA010000012.1 GCA_017416845.1 Clostridia bacterium | reverse complement strand
TTTGAATGACCTCCTTTTGATTATTTTATATTGCAGTTGGTAGCCGCAATTTAATTATATCAAAAGGAGTTTTAATTTCCAAGATTTATAGCTAAAAGCTTTATCGAACCCCCGGACAATCCGGGGGTTTTCATATACAAAAAAAAATATGCTGCCTCACTTGATGGAGACAGCATATTTTTATCTTTTTTTAAGAGTTCTGCCGGTATATTGCTTATACTTTCTGCAAAGGTGAGCGGCATCATAAAACCCCAAGGCTTCGGCAATTTCATTGAGAGTGAGATTTGAAGAATTCACCATTTCCTCGGCACGTATAATTCGTGTGTGGTTTTTGTATTGTACAGGGGTGAGCCCACCCGAAAACTGTTTGAACTTTCTCATGAATGATGATGTGCTCATGTAACATTTTTCGGCAAGTTCGCTGTTTGAAATGTTTTTTTCGGGATGGTTATTTATAATGCTGATTGCGGGGTGAATCGATTTGTAGGTTGCTTCAAATGCCGAATAAGCCTGTGTATCGGTGAAAAGCTTGTCGATTAAAGTGAACAATTCTCCTTTCAGCCTGGTGGAGGATGTGTTTTGGTGCAAAAAGCAGTAGCGAATCATCTGAAAATGCTTGTATAGCTGACCGCTTTCGTCATTTGCAACAATTTTCAGCGGTTCATCAATGGTAATTCCCGTGTTGTCCGGCAAAAACAAATCGAAGGATATTCCAAAGCCCGATGCCATTGCTCCGGACGAAACCGAAAGATATTTTGAACCCTCCGGTGCAAAAAGAATATCGTGCTTCTTCAAAGTGAACAAAAGCTTGCCGTTTTGGTAATAATCACGCTCATTATCAAGCTGATAATATATAAGGTGTTTCTTTCTTCCGTTTTCTTCAAAATCAAATGTATCAATGTCATTCCAGACATCAGGATGAGCAGAAACATTTTTAATTACATAGTCCAGTGAGCATAAATCACTGTAGTTTATTTTCAGCATATTATCACCGCCAAAATGATTTTAGCACATAATTCCAAAATAGGCAATAGTAAAAATTTTTATTAACTTGACTAAATTATACAATTTTTGTGGATTTTTTCTAATGCATATTTTTGAAAAATATGTATAATAGAAATATAATCAACTTTTTTTAGACGAAAGGATTGAATTTTTATGAAAAAAGTAAAAATCGGACTTATCGGTGTGGGCGGAGTTATGCACTACGGTCACCTTGTCGGATACAATGTAATGGACGATATGGAAATCGTTGCAATTTGTGATATTGACGAAGGCAAGCTTGCATCTGTGGGTGAAGAGCTTTCCATTCCCGAAAACCGCAGATTCAAAAGCTACAAAGACATTATCGACTGCGAAGATGTTGAAGCGGTTGATATTGCAACATGGAACAGCGTACACTGCGAAATTGCAAAATATGCTGCCCAAAAAGGCAAGCCTTTTAGTATTGAAAAACCTGTCGGCATGGACCGCAAAGAAACCCTCGAACTTGCAGAGGCTACCAAAAAGAGCGGTGTTCCCGCATTTGTTTGCCTCAGCTGGAGATACCGTCCCTACACAAGATATGTAAAATACCTCATAGATTCGGACATTCTCGGCGAAGTATATCACATCTACATCAGATGTATCAAAGACTCCGGTCTTTGGGAAGGCAGAAAAAGAGAATGGAGATTTGACCGTAGCCGCGGCGGTTCCGGTGTTCTTGGTGACCTTGGTTCACACATGGTTGACATGGTTCACTTCTGGGGTTATGAATTTGACGAGCTCTATGCAAACACAGGCATATTCATCAAAGAACGTCCCACCGAAGAAACAGGCGAAATTGTAGCAGTTGACACTGATGACTGGTGCAACGTAAATGCTAAGCTTACAACCGGCGCAAGCTGCACAATTGAACTCAGCCGTCTTGCAACAACAATTTCAAACCTCATCTCCTTTGAGCTCTACGGTGAAAAAGGTAAGCTTATCTATACATACCTCGGTGACAACAGTCAGACAATTGAATTTGTTGATGCTAAAACCGGTGAAAAACAAATGTTTACACCTCCCGCAGAATTCAATGCAATTCAGTCACAGTCATTTGTTAACCTTGTTAACGGAGTTGAAGACGAATACACCGCAAAAATTGAGCATGGTCTCCAGTGTCAGTATGTTCTCGATGCAATGATCATTTCTGCCGATGAAAACAAACCCGTTAAAATTGCAGATATGAAAAACAATATAGACACAATAAAATTCTAATCAAAAAACCCGAATGTTTTTTCAATCAAAATCATTCGGGTTTTGCTTTTATTGAGTTTTGGAAATTTTAAGCACACATGCATCCCACGGTGCAATTTTGTTTTGGTCTCCGTATAAAACTTTCTCTGTTTTATAATCTTTTGCAAATTGAATATCGGGCTTCACTGTTTCATCGGAGTGGTTTGTCAAAACCGCATAATCACAGTCTTTGCCGGGATGATATGTAAAGAATATGTTTTTATCATTTATCAATATGGGATATTTGCCATGGTGTTTCCCGAGGAGCTCACGGTACACAATGTCATAATTCTTTGAAAAAGCATCATGTGTATCCGCAAGATTGTTTTCAAGGGCAAAGTTTGCCAGATACACTTTGCCTTTTCCGTAGCTGTGGACACACAAAAGCGGATTTTGGGTGTTGTCATATGTGAGCACCTTTGCACCAACACTTTGAAGAATGAAGTTGCGTGTCTTTGAAAACGCTAATTTCTCTTTTCCGATTTCTGCTTCAAATTGCTCTGCGGCTTCATATGAATCGACAACTCTCATGCCGGTTAGCTCTTCAAATTCCGAAATTATGCCGTTGTCTAATGAAATGTACAAATCCGCACCGTTCGCAATACGTTTTTTCAGCTCGTCAAACATTTTTTTATTCATAAAACTGATACCGTTGACCGACGGAAGCATATAGAGCTTTGAGTCGGGAAGGGTATTGTCGCCATATTCAAAACCGATGTTTATTCCTGCTTTTTTTGCAAGAATATATGTCATATATCCTACGCCCCACTGACGCTGACCGTTTGTGAGAATGCAAAGTGCATCGGTCTGAGCTTTTGGCAAATCATGGGCGAAACTTTCAAGAAAATTCGAAAACTTTTTGATTTCTTTGAGAACGGGCTTTGGCTCGTATTTTGAATTCATGAGACCGAGCTCACGCTCCACACATTGAACCGAGTAGGGGAAGGATTCAAGTTTTTCCTGATCGCTTGAACACCACCACATAACTCCGCTTGCGCCGTTTGCCCAAAGTGAAAACAGGTTTACTCTCAAAAAGCTTGCCGCATTTTCATCACTCGAAAGCATTGGTCCCATTGTTCCTATTTCTTCTGCCATGCAAGGTTTTTTGCCGATTTCGGCATACATTTTTGTTTGTGCGGTTGCATGCATTGTGGTGCGCACAGACAGGGTCTTGTCTATGCGTGTGTGCATACACCAATATGGGTAGGGATGGGTTGTGAGCATGTCGGTAAAAAACGCCTGATCCTGAATGCGCCAGGGTTTTGAGTCTTCAAGCTCCAGACTGTGCATACCCGAAATAACGGGTCTTGAGGTGTCTTTGGCTTTTATGGCATTTGAAATCAAAGCAGTCCAGCTTGAGGCTTCAAAACGGTTTTCCGCCGTGGACATACAGTTGCATTCGTTGCCCAAATCCCAAGCAATAATTTCATCACGGTCTTTGAATTTTTCCACAAAACCTGCAATGAAAAGCTGTTGAAAATAAAGTGCAAGGGGATCGGTGAAAAGTTTTTTTTCATAAAGCGCAGGCGGAACAAAAAGCCTTCCGCTCATCCAACCTGTTATTAGTCCGACCACAACCTTGAGATTGTATTTTTTGCAAATGTCGAGAAAGTGCGAAAAACGCTTCAGCATTTCTTCGTCAAGATAGTAGGGGTTTTCGCTTTCTCTTTCTCCCTCAAGACAATGGTGAGAAATTTTGTTGCGCGATGAAAGCATGGGTATTACCGGCTGAAAATCGCGCCAATTCGGAAATATCCTCATGTGCTTCACGCCGTTTGCAGACAAAATTTTCAAATCTTTTTCAATAACATCCGCATCAAATTTTTTCCACATTTCGGTACCTGCATTTGATGCCCAATAATTACAACCTAACAGAAATTCCATTTTTTCACCTAATTTTATTTTATTTTATTTATTGATTTTTGAGTTTCTTATTTATTGTATTGTATTTTTAGTGCTAAATCAACGGCATAAGTGACATTATTTCAATTTAAATGTCATTATTTGTCATTTGAATTATATTGTTTTCGAAATTACAAATTTTTTTGATTTTTTGCTTTATATTCATTTGGCAGACATCCGTAATGATTTTTGAATGCTGTGTAAAAACCCTTTGGTGAATTATATCCCGAGCGCACGGAAACTTCAAGAATGCTCAGCTCTTCGCCGGACAAAAGCAGATTTGCGGCAAGTTCCATTCGTTTTGATGTTATTAGAGTGCGGAACTTGCAACCGTATTTTTTTTGAATAATTCTGTTGAGCTGTCTGGTGCTGAGCCCAAGCTCATCTGCAATCTCTTTTATGGAAATATTCTGAGCATAATATGTGTTTATGAGAAGATTGAGTTTGTGCAGACGAGTGGAAGTGCTGTCGGTTCGTATTGACATGGTGGCAGACTCGATGGTGGCAGTCATTATGTGGGCAAGGATACCGTGAAAATGATATGAAAACATGAAATAATTACTGTCTGATTCAGCGTGATCCATAGCGTCAATGGTATTGCTGAAATTATGCTGAGTCCGAAAACTGAAATAGTCCTTTTCAAACAGCTGTGTGAATTTGGAGTAGAGGGGGAAATCGGTTTTCAGACTGTTTTTTTCAATTGTAAAAAGGAACGAATATGTTCGCCCATACCAAGGGTCAATGAGTCTGTGCTTGGTTTTGGGCGGAATTATGATGATTGTTCCGTGCTCAAAGGTTTCTTCGTTTTTATCAAACAAAATGTTTATGCTTACGTCTTTTACATAAAAAAACTCATAGCCTTCGTGGGAGTGAAGAATCTGACTTTTGCTTTGATGAATATCCAAAAAGTCATTCACATCTCGGCTGTTCACGTTGTATCCCGGAATAAGTCCATGATCAAACTGGAGGGTGAATTTTGCATCTTCAATATTTATGGAGTTTTCAAGATAATTATCGTGTTTAAGTTCGTCATATAAAACTTTTTCCATGTCACTTTACCTCCCTTTTTTGTCATCATAGCACATACTATGTCTGTTGTCAATGAGTTTGAGTGACATTTGCAAATATGTTGTGTCATTCCATGGCGTTGACATGAAGATGTTTTTGTTTTATAATTACTATAAATTATCTGTGAAAAGGTAGTGTATTCAAATGAAAATATGTTTTTGGTGTGATATTCATTTGCCGGTATATAAAAAGGCACTTCAGTATGATGTTTTAAACTGGGCTTTGGAAGACGTACAAAAGAAGAATGCAAAATGTGTTGTTTTTGCAGGGGATGTAACCTGCGACGGAAACGAAAAGGTTTACAAAGACTTTTTATCGCTGTTTAATAATCTTCCTATGAAAACAGTATATATTCCCGGTAATACCGACCTTCGAGATGAAAAGAGCAGTAATGAAATTTATTCTCTTTCGTCACCATGCAAAAACGCGGTGGACAATGTTGATATATATGCACTCAATGATGCCAAGCTTACAATTTGCGAAGAAGATTTAAAAGCTATTGCAGATGCCCGTGAAAACAGCATTGTTTTTATGCATCATCCCATTGGTTCTCTTAAAGGAGAAAGCAGAGAAAAAATGTTACACTGGAGAGAAACTCATCCAAAGACAATGCTTTTTTATGCCCACTGTCATAAGTCTGACCGTAACGGTTGCAGTGTGTCACTTCAGGCTATGGACCCGGATAAGGCAATAGATGAGAACCCTTGCATAACATATTATGACACCGATTCGGGCGAGCTTTCCAAGTCATATTATTACTGCCCTGTGCCAACCGACATATATAACTACTTTGGTATATCCTGCTATAAGGCATCGGGTCAGGTTAAATATGCAACCGAAAAAGGACTTAAAGCAATTGAACTTCGCCCGGGATTTTTGGCCGAAAATCAGGAGGAACTAAAGAGCCTTATTGATAATTGGAGAAAAAACGGCGGTGAAAATCTTTCAATTCACTTGCCTGATGTATCATATTTTGGCGGTGAGGTGCAAACAGCGGCTGATTATAATGACTATATCAAAGCGGCAATTGAATTTGGGGCAAATCGCTTTACCCAACATGTGCCGAAAATCTCTGTTAAAGAAGCAAGAGAAGATAAAAATGCACTTGAAAAAATTGCTGAATTTATCGGAAAACACTTTGATTCGGTTGAACATGATATTGTCATTGGAATTGAAAATATGCATATGACCCAATCGGAGACTGCGGACGATTCAAGAAGATTTGGCTATGTTCCCGAAGAATGCCTCGAATTTATGGAGCTTGTGTCAAAAAATTGTCGCCACAGAGTCGGCATAAATTTTGACATAGGTCATGCAAGAAACAATGCCCCGTTCAGTCAGAAATATCAGATTGGCACATGGCTTTCTATGCTTGGAAAACACATTGTGGGCTATCACATTCATCAGGTGACTTTGGACAGTGACGGCTTTCACAATCATTGCGGCATAGACGATGTGTACGGCAGGCTCATAAGCTATGCTTCGTTTTTCAAGCTATGGTCAAAGGGTGAAATAAACAAAGCTCCTTTTGTTTTTGAAATGAGAAAAGAAGGTGCCTATGACACCACCCTTGCTACCTTTGAAAAGCACAGACAAAGGAAGGCTTAGGATTATTCTTAAATCAAAAGGCATCGAAATTCCGGAAGAAATTAAAAATTAAATATAATCTGCAAAAAATCGGATATTTGTTGTATGCTCAAAGTATAACAAATGTCCGTTTTTTGTTTGCGATGAAGATAAATTGGGGTTTAGCGGGGAGTTTGAAAATCAAATTATGCTAATGCGTTGTAGGGGACGGCGTCCTCGACGTCCCGTTATTTCAAGTTCAATCTTCAATACACAATGACACTGTTTTCAACGTTTCAGTATTATTTAAGATTTGTTCTCGATGTAATTGACCCGGGACGTCGAGGAC
>JAFQBA010000114.1 GCA_017416845.1 Clostridia bacterium | reverse complement strand
TTATAACTCAAATGGTTTTGTCGCATATCCATTATAACAGATATTTTGAAATCTGGCGAGTAGATTTTGTTTTTTTTTTCTGTTTTACCCATAAAAATATGCACCTCCAAAAGTGTCTAACTTTTGGGGTGCATATCATAAATGGACACGCATTTATTTGTTCATATTGGAGTTTGTCGCTCCGTTTAACACAAGGAACGACGACTCGGCAAAGTGAAAATTGCTTGCAATTTTCGCTTTGCCTCGGGGACAGGAAAAAACGATTCAGAATTGTCAAATCGAATGCGAGTCGGGAAGTATTCCCGATTCGCACGTGCCCGAAGCTGTACAACGGTACTGCGAGGGTGAGATTTGGCAAGAGCAAAAAGGCATATAATGGAAGAAAAATATCTCGCAGGGATATTTTTCAACCTATTTGAAATCATTTCAAATTATGATGTATATTATCACTATTTTTAAAATTATTTTATTGCCTTTTTGCGGTCTGGACTTTTTTTACGTCACCGATAAACTCCAATTTGAAACCTTATTATACTCTCACACCTCAACACCACGAGGTCTATTTTCATTTCACCAACATTATTTCCCACGCAAAAAAGCAGGCATAGCCTGCTTTTATAATGCAATAATATTTTTAAAATATTCCAGTGCTCCGGAGACAAGCTCCAATTTATTGATAAGATATTTTTCGGAAATATCCCCCACTGTTTTTATGTTCTCTTCGGAGGCATTAAAACGAAAGACCGAGCGATAATCGCTTTGACAAATAAAAAGTATCATTTTGATAACACCGGGATTGGCTTTAACAGTGTCATAGCCTGCTCCGCCCTCTGCACAGTCTTTGCAGTAGGCACAGCCCTCATAGATATCGAAATATTCCAAGTCGCCTCCGCAACCGCACACATTGCATATATCGCATTGTGGCATGTAGCCTGCTACGCTGACACATTTGAGTTCAAAAACCGCTTTTAGCCTCAAAAGCTCATCCAAAACCGTTCGTTGTTCGGTGTCTTTGGATTTTGCAATCATAAACATTGTGTTTAAGATAAATGAGAAAAACTCATCATCATACATAATCTCATCTGCCATGTTTGCCACAAGATCTGCCACATAGGACGCAAGACTCATTTTTTCGACTCCGCTTCTTATGTCATAAAAAGTTTCGATGACAGTGGCAGAGTTTATATAGCCAAGACCTTTTGAAGTGTCAATGACAAACTCCGAATAGCAAAAAGGCTGAAGCGCGGCAAAATCTTTGTGCTTGTGGCTTCTTATGCCTTTTGACATTGCGCTCACCTTTCCAAGCTCGGGACAAAAGATGGTAAAAAGGCGGTCGTTGTCGTTCATATTAACATATTTAAGGACAATTCCTTTGACTTTTGTTGTAGACATATTATTCTCCAAAACGGGATTTATTCAGGGTTAACTGCAGAGCCTTCTGCCAAGCCAAATTCTCTTAGCATGTTGTTTGAGTTTCTCCAGTCGGCTTTAACCTTTACCCAAAGTTCAAGGAAAACCTTGGCATCGAGCATTTTTTCGCAGTCAAGTCTTGCTCTGGTGCCGATTTCTTTAAGGGTTTTTCCGCCACTTCCTATGATGATTCCCTTGTGAGATGCTTTTTCGCAGTAGATGTTTGCATTAATGTCATAAATGGGAGTTCCGTTTTTCTCACGACTTTTCATTTTCACAATTTCAATGGCGATACCGTGAGGAACTTCTTTGTCGAGAAGATTGAGCATTTTTTCTCGAATCATTTCAGCAACAATCTGTCTTTCCTGCTGGTCGGTAACCATGTCTTCGGGATAGTACATGGGTCCTTCATTAAGATTTTCTTTTATGATTGTTTTCAAAAATTCAACTCCGTCACCGCTTCGGGCACTCACAAAAACAACCTCTTTGAATTCGTGTGCCTGTGAATAGGAAGCCACAACCGCAAGAAGTTCTTCCTTTTTAACAGTGTCGGTTTTATTTATTACCAAAATTGTGGGAATATCCCCTATTTTTTCCATAATCTTCATTTCATTGGGTGAAATTTCCGACGTTGGCTCAACAACCATAAGAAGCATATCCACATCGCCGATGGCACTTTCAATTGCTCTTATCATGTTTTCGCCAAGCTTTGTTTTGGGGTTATGAAATCCGGGTGTATCAAGAAATACCACCTGGCTGTCTTCATCGGACATGATAGCAAGAATTTTGCTTCGGGTGGTCTGGGGTTTTGCCGAAATTATGGCAATTTTTTGACCAAGCATTTTGTTAAGCAGAGTTGACTTGCCCACGTTTGGTCTGCCGACTATTCCCACATATCCTGATTTAAATTCACTCATTTTCATTCTCCTTATCTTTTGAGATTCATTTCTTCCATCACTGCTTCTTCTTTTTCACGCATAACAACTCTTTCATCTTCGTCTTCGTGGTCATAGCCAATAAGATGAAGCACTGAATGGCAGGTGAGATAGCCGAGTTCCCTTTCATAGGAATGACCAAAATCTTGTGCCTGCTCTTTTGCGCGGTCGGCACAAAGAACCACGTCGCCGAGAATGAGTCTGCCCTCATACCAGTCACCGTCGTTTTCAAGGTCTGAGCCGTCAATGAGATTGACAACCGGGAACGAGAGCACATCTGTCACAGAATCCACACCGCGGTGTTCGAGGTTGAGTTCATGAATTTCTTCGGCATCAACAATTGTTATGCTTATCATGCACGGAAAATCCACTTTTTCATGCTCCAGAGTTTTTGTCGCACTGTTTTCAAGAAGTGACACAAGCTCTTTGGAGAGCTCTGCACCTTCTCTAACATCTTCTATATATATTTCGTTTGTCATATTATTTTTTATCCTTTTCCTTTGAAGAGTATTTTTGATCACGCTTTTCATAGGCTTTTATAATCTGCTGAACAAGGCGATGTCTCACAACATCCTTTTCGGTAAGATAGCAAAACTTAATATCGTCTATGTTTTTGAGCACACCCACACAGTCTTTGAGTCCGCTTTTTTTGCCGTCGGGAAGGTCAATCTGCGTTACGTCACCGGTGACAATGGCTTTTGAATTGAAGCCTATTCGTGTAAGGAACATTTTCATCTGTTCCGGAGTGGTGTTTTGCGCTTCGTCAAGAATGATAAAGCTGTCGTCAAGAGTTCTTCCGCGCATATATGCAAGCGGGGCTATTTCAATAACACCCTTTTCTGCAAGACGGGCATAGCTTTCGGTTCCAAACATTTCATAAAGCGCATCATACAGTGGTCTGAGATACGGATCAACCTTGCTTTGAAGATCACCCGGCAAAAACCCGAGTTTTTCACCGGCTTCAATGGCAGGGCGGGTCAGAATGATGCGGCTGACCTCTTTGTTTTTGTATGCCTTCACAGCCATGGCAACAGCAAGGTATGTTTTTCCTGTTCCGGCAGGACCAATACCAAATGTTATGGTGTTGTTTTTTATTGCATCAACATAGTTTTTCTGACCGAGGGTTTTGCTTTTCACCGGTTTACCCTTGGCGGTTATGCAAAGGCAGTCTTTGCCATAGAGAACTGTTTCATCAACACCGTCCTTTGCCATGTCAATGGCGTAACCAAGATTCTGATCGGTAATGCTCTCTCCCGAGTCGAGAAGCTTTGAAAGGCTAAGGATTACATTTTCAGCTTTGAGAACATTTTCGTCATTTCCCGATATTTTCACCATGCTGTCACGGCTGACAACCGACACGTCAAACTCTTTTTTTATTTTGTTGATATTTCTGTCAAACTCTCCGAATATGGAAATGATTTTCCCCATATCTTCAATTTCAAGTATTTTTTCCATCATTACCTCCGGCAGTTAATAAGCGATTATATATTACTGTATCAGTTCAATTCGTGCTTCGCAGCCTATATCTTCAATACATTCAAATGTTACCGTAGCACACACACTGCCATCGGGATTTTGAAAAATAGAATTTTTTTCATCAATTACAACAGCGTCATCCGGAATCTGCGAATATAATCTCTGTGTGAGCTCACGAATTGCCATCTGTTCAGTTTCATATTTATCCATTATGCATTCTGTTCTTATTATCTCACAATATTTCTCTTTTGTAAATCCCAAAGATGAAATTTTTTTCCCAAATACCGAAAAATTTTTGTTGTCCTGTTTCATTAAAAAAATATTTTCTTCTTTATTTGCTCCAACAGAAAATGAAAAACCAAAAAACTTAAATTTATAAGAATAAAGTTTTTTGTCAACCGGCGTATATTTTATGTAACACGTGTCATAGTTATCAGAAATTGTATAAACAGTTTTTGCTTTTATACTTCCGCTTGCACGAACAAACCTAACAGGTGCGTAATCATTGGAATCATAAATACCGCCTATCAACAAATCTCCCTTCCGAACATAATCTCCCACTTTGGTATAATTTATACCGCTTTCGGATATTGCCTCGGAAATAACACCGTCACGCTCTGCGATAATATTACAAGCATAGCTTTTATCATAAAACTTCGGTTGTGAAATCTTCTCACGAACGTCCACAAAAACAGAGTTCCCTTTTATCTCCACCCATACCCATGAGAAATGTTTGCAATTTTTCAGTATTTCTTTTTGAATTTTATTTTCATCTATTCCATAAACAAATCTGCCGTAATATATGCCACATTCTTCAACAATCTGCTTAATCTGATCATCTGTAAGATAATTATTTCCGATTATCTCTATTTTATTTATAAACGAAAGTTTCACAAAGAACATTACCATACACAAAAACAGACCAATTAAAAACGCTGTTCGTTTTTTATAGATGTATAACTTCATAGCCAGACCAAAACGCCCTATTATACGAATTTTAATTCCATGCTCATTACATATATCGTACAATTGTTTTATATCACTCTTTTTAACATCGGCATAATATGTGTTTGACATTTTATTAATATTCTTTAAATCAATCTCTGATCCGCTTATTATGTTTATACAATTTAAAACGTCTTCCCCTTCAAGCTCAACACGGGCATACCCTACAACAAACCAAAACAATTGCCTCACCACTCAGTTAAACACAATATTTAATATTTTACCGCAAATATACATTTCATGGCTGCTTAACATTGAAATAACAATATTTTCTCCGCTGATACACACACTGTCATTTGCACATTTAAGTATTATAATGTTGTCGTCGTAACTTAAAACTGTATAATCTCCTTTTATTGTAAGACAATCATGATAATAAATAAGCTTATATTTGATATCAACACCATTTTGAGATGCAGAATTCACTGTTTCACATCCTTTAAAATCATTCTAAAATATTCATATGAATGATTATTTTTAAATATGTTAATAGTGGGAGATGATATGAAAATGAAAAAGAAACACACAATCATAAAAGGATTTTGTTGTATCATTGTTACAATTATTCTGTCAATTAAATTCAATACAATTAAATCTCAAATTAATTCTTCTCTTAAAATCTGGTTAGAAATTATTGTCCCGTCATTGTTTCCGTATCTTATACTTTCCCAATATATTTCATCATCAGGGTTTTTAAATATATGTAAACCTTTAAACAGAATCATTTCAAAGATTTTTAACATTAATTCATCCTGTACTGCAGTATATCTATGTTCCCTTGTTTGCGGATATCCTTCCGGAGCGGTATGTATCAATGAATTATATAAAAATAAAATCTGCAGCAAAGAAGAAGCTGAGAATGTTGTATGTTTTACTAATAATTCCAGTCCTTTGTTTTTGGTATCAGCTGTTGGCGGCTGTATGTTGGGCTCCCTAAAAGATGGTTTGGCACTTTATATAATTCAACTGATTTCATCGGCAATTATAGGGTTATTTCTGAGAAAGCGTAACAAAAGCGACATGTCAGAGAATATCAGGCATCCCCCTTACAAATCACTGTCAGATTGTTGCAGTAGTGCTGTAGCTACGCTTATACTAATATGTAGTCAAATTATAATGTGGTCAATAATAGCAAAAATAATAATCATAATTTCAAACTATATCATACCGTCAAAAATTTCAGAATACGTTGCTTTTAGTATTTTTGAGTTGTCAACAGCAATAAAACTTATTTCTGCATTTCCTCAATCTGCGATTACCTTTGCATTAATTTCTTTTTGCTGTTCCTTTGGTAGTATATCCGTAATCATGCAGATAAAATCTGTTCTTCCTGATGAATTTTCTTTTAAAAAAATATTTATTTCCAAAACAATGCAAGGAATAATAAGTTTTTTCCTTTCAATTGCATACCGAACATCAATGACCGACCCACGGCAAACCTTCAACTACTCATATCCGGCAAAAGCGATGACTCTAATAAGCATAGGAATTTTTATATTATGCTTGTTTTATACATCGACTGCAAAAAAGCGAAAAAAACGCAACTAAAGTACAGGGGTGATAAGGAAGTATGTTGGGACTGTAAAAAGTATCTAAAACAGACAAAGATCTCACTTGTTGAGGTCTTTGTTTTGTTTTAAGGGAAATCTTTGTTTTTTTATTATGAGAAATAAATCTCCCCTGTTTTTGAGCCGACTTATGATGTTTTGTTCATAAGCAATGTTCTGACATATCTGCTTTTTAATTATATTTATGTTTCTGCCTATTGCAGATATTTTTTGCAGTATGCTTTTTTATTTTTGGAATATACCGTAGAGAAAAAAATTTGTTCTCATATAAGTAACAATTTTAAATTCAAAATAGCAACTTTTTAATATAAAAACTCTTATTGTTTTTCTTTCATATAGATAACATCTGAATTTGAATTTTTACACACAAAAAACAAAATATTTCCTTTCATTTATGACGCAATCAAAGAAAGAAAAATGTACTATCTTAAACATTTTTATGTATTTATCAGCAGGAATTATCTGCCTTATTCTTCTTGGACTTATAGGATATATCCTTTACAGAGGTTTGCCACATATTACCCCTCAATTTCTTACATCAAAGCCAAGCCTTATCCGTGAAACCGTCGGCATACTACCAAACATACTAAACACTGTATATGTATATATTATTTTAATAACCCTTATTATTGTGATTCCAATCGGTGTTGGTGCAGCTATTTACTTAAATGAATATGCAAAAAACAAAAAGGTTGTCCGTATAATTGAGCTTGCAACAGAAACTCTTTCAGGTATTCCGTCAATTATTTACGGCTTGGTGGGTATGCTGATATTTGTTCAGTTCTTTTCGCTCGGCACAAGCTTGCTCGCAGGATCGCTTACACTTGTTATTATGACGCTTCCAACGATTATCAGAACAACACAGGAGAGCCTGAAAACTGTTCCGCTTGGCTATCGCGAAGGCTCACTTGCATTAGGAGCAGGAAAATGGTATATGATTAGAACTGTTGTATTGCCATCAGCTATTGATGGAATTGTAACAGGTTGCATTTTATCAATCGGAAAAATTATCGGTGCAGTTGATGTTATTGTCAATCAGACATGCGCAAAGACATGTGTTACGATAAGAGATACGGGTATTGGTCTTGCAATCGTAAAACACGGAGCCACATACCACGATGCAGAGATTTCTCTTGAAAGTACAGAGGGCAAAGGTACAAGCGTTACGATAAGTTTTCATAAATAGCATAAAAGAAACAGGCAAGTCAAGGGGAAATACACGAGTTTACGCTCGCCCTGGACGAACCTGTTCTTTTTTGTAGTATATCAATTAAGGGGATTTAAGCAGAAAAACGGACTTAAATCCCCTTTTTCAAAGTTGATGATTCACGATTTTTGTCACGCAATAGAACCTCGTTTTTGAGGTTTTGAATATAAAACCATTATCTTGTGCTTTAGTCGATTTTAACTCTATAAAACAGGGAATTTTCAAGCTATAATGTGCTACTATTATGAAAACTGAAATAACAACTTTGAACGGAACAATAGAATCCGATTTTGAAAGATTTTGATATATCATCATTACTATGCAAGTTTTGAGATTAAAAACATTGTAAAATAAATCTTCTTGATATGCCTGCTGTTCCACAATATGCCTATGAAATGAAAACAGACACACCACGCTAAAAATGTGATGTGCCTTGCTCTCTTTACACCCTGCTTGTCGGTAGATAGTGATATTCTCAATACTTCCTTATCACTACCCACCTAATCGTGGCGTTTTTAACACAGATATTAAAGAATATATACATTTACACTTCTTCTGCCAAACTGCATGCACTCTGATCGCGTGTTGTAAAAAAGATCAACCTTATTTCCTTTTATTGCTCCACCGGTATCTTCTGCAGTACAATAGCCGTATACATAACTTCCGTCTGTGGAAACAATATACATTTTTGTACCAAGCGGAATAACGCGGGGATCAACTGCTACAGTTCCGAGTTTGGCATATGTGCCTGATGCTGTGATACCATAACCGGGATCACCGGGATATTTACCGCAGCTTTCAAATGAAAGATCATAAGCTGTGGCTGAGCAGGTAATCATCTGTTTGTAAGGCACAATCTGTCCGTTTACACTAATCGCTCTTTGTCCTTCTGTAACAACCTCATTAACAGGTTGAGATGTTATCGCTTCGCCTGCAAAGGTTCGTGATATTTCTTTACCGTCTTGGTATACAACATCATAGGTAATAGTTTTTATACCTTTTTTACCCGGTGTTGTAAGAACTCTCTCTCCATGACTAAGATTGTAGTCATATACAGTTACAGATTCATAAGGTATTTCTTCCTCGATACATTCCTGAGTATATGTCATTTTGATTATACTCATCTCATTGCCGAATGCTTTGAGTTCTGCATCAAGATCTACATCATATATATCATCTGAATCTGCTCCTATTATTCCTTTTTCTATGAACTCTCTGTATGTTACTGCATCTGTCCAATAAGACACACACTTTCCTTCAAAGGTTACATCAAGTCTTTTTAGATGAGTAATTTTAATTTCACAACTATCGGATATTTGTGAGTTGAGAGAGGGATATACAACATCCCCCTCGGAAATCATAATGTTTTGCTGAGCTATTATTTCTCGTACAGAAAGTTCGTCAGTATAAACAGTTATAACTTCATCTCCGTCGATAATTGTTACTGCTTCACGTGATGCAGCTGCATAAATACCCGTATTTGTAAAAACAAAAACAAACAATAAGAGCATTGCAAATATAAATCTTGATTTCAAAAATTTATCATTGTGTATGGATTTTAAAATTAAAATAATATCCACCTCCTGATTTGTTTTTTAATCTTTAGCAATTTTAGCCCATTAATAATATTTTGTCAAATTTATTTCAAAATTATTATGTGCATTTTCTACAAAGTGGGAGAAAACATGCTTAAAAGCACTCAAAATAGGCTTGGACGTCCTAAATGCCTTATTTTTAAGGGTGTTTTAACTCTTTTAAATAATATTCATCTGTTAATCAAAAATTACGAAAATGTTACAACAAGATTTTTTTTTGTACAAACCTAACAAATTTTTCGTCGGTTTTTTGACAAGATGTAGTGTTGAAAAAGTGAATAAAAACCATATCTAGAAAAAAACAAAAAAAATATGAATAAAATAATGTTTAGAAATCAAAATTGTCAACTTATTTTCGTTAATATTTATATTTAAAACTATTTTCAGTCAATTCAAGCTTTGACGATAACCCTTCTGATATACTCCATAGATTATCATAATATATTATATTAATAAATGACTACAAATAAAAAACACGTTTTTAAGAGTTTATTAACCCTCTAAAAAACGTGTTTCTTCTATTATATATACATCATAATTTCAATAATGATATCACTTTATTTTTGACACAAGATTTTTATATTCATCGTAACCATAAATGGAGTTAAGGCAATCAAGCATCATGTTGGATGACATTCTCACCGGCAGACCAAGGCTTTTTAAAAAAGCTGTACGTTTTATGTGACTATCTGCAAGTCCGCAAAGACCATCACTGCACAAATCTGCCTTTGTGATAAGACGTTTATTCTCCTCTGCTTCACAAACTGTTGACGCATTTTTCACGGCTTCGATAATAATATCATCCGAAACACCCTCTACCCCAAGAAACCCCTCTTTTGACGGCTTGTCTTTGCGACGTTCTTTCCCTTTAATATCGGGAATATAGGCATGTTTTACATTTTTACCCTTTAGAATATTTTTAATGTAGTTTCTTATTTGAAATCCGGCTCTGTCCGAATCGGTAAAAATGATGATGCCGTTTTTGTCGGCAAGCTTTTTTAGCATATTCATCATTGATTTATTTTTGAAAATCATAAATCCGTCAGTAACAACAATGGTTGTATCAAAGAGTCGAGACAGCTTGATTTTATCGTAATTACCCTCAACAACGAGAGCTTCTTTAATCTTTATCATAGTCACTCCAAATCAGTTTCTAAGACTGTGAATGGGAGCAGGAATGCGTCCACCACGGGCAATGAAATCATTACTTGAGTAGTTATTTACGGGCATAACAGGTCCTGTTCCGAGAAGTCCACCAAATTCCACTATCTCACCCACTTTTTTACCGGGAGCAGGAATTATGCGGACTGCTGTGGTTTTGTTATTTATCATACCGATAGCCGCTTCGTCGGCAATGATTGCCGAAATTGTTGAAGCGGAAGTATCACCGGGAACAACAATCATATCAAGGCCAACCGAGCACACACAGGTCATGGCTTCAAGCTTGTCAATGGAAAGTGCACCGCACTGTGCGGCAGCAATCATTCCGGCATCTTCGCTGACAGGGATAAATGCACCGCTCAAGCCACCCACATAGGAAGATGCAAAAACACCACCTTTTTTAACAGCATCGTTAAGAAGAGCAAGAGCTGCCGTTGTGCCATGAGTTCCACACTTTTCAAGACCCATTTCTTCTAATATATATGCAACACTATCGCCAACTGCAGGAGTGGGTGCAAGCGAAAGGTCTACAATACCGAATGGAACACCAAGACGCTTTGAAGCTTCCATGGCAACAAGCTGACCCATACGGGTTACTTTGAATGCAGTCTTTTTGATAGTTTCGGAAACAACACCAAAATCGCAACCTCGCACCTTTTCAAGAGCATGCTTAACAACACCGGGGCCTGACACACCAACATTTATAACGCAATCAGGTTCACCAACACCAAGAAATGCACCTGCCATAAACGGATTGTCTTCAACAGCGTTGCAAAATACAACAAGCTTTGCATTACCAAAGCCATCAGTTGAAACAGTAAGTTCTTCGGTCTTTTTGATGACTTCACCCATTAATTTGACCGCATCCATGTTTATGCCTGCTTTGGAATTACCAACATTGACCGATGAGCATACAATGTCGGTTGTTGAAAGTGCTTCGGGGATGGAATTTATGAGAATTCTGTCTGCCTCTGTGAACCCTTTGTGCACA
This sequence comes from Clostridia bacterium, assembly GCA_017416845.1. Classification (GTDB taxonomy): domain Bacteria; phylum Bacillota; class Clostridia; order UMGS1810; family UMGS1810; genus RGIG1828. Next base: position 7,577 of record JAFQBA010000114.1, on the reverse strand, counting down.
AGAGCTGAAAAACCGCCTATAAAATTTACTCCAACGGTTTTTGCCGCCTCGTCCATGGTTTTGGCAAACGGGACATAACTTTTTGCCTCGGATGCACCTGCAACAAGTGAAATGGGAGTCACGGAAATTCTTTTGTTGATGATGGGAATACCCAGCTCTTTTTCAATTGTTTCTCCTGTTTTAACAAGGTTTTCTGCCTTATTGCAAATTTTGTCATAAATCTTTTGTCTTGACTTGGCAGAATCGGAATCGGCACAGTCAAGAAGCGAAATACCCATTGTGATTGTTCTTATATCAAGATGCTGATTGTCAATCATATGCAGGGTTTCAAGTGTTTCATATTTATTAATCATTGTGACATCACCCCTGAAATTCTTATTATATTCTGTGCATAGATTCAAAAATACTTTCGAGCTGAATTCTGATTTCCACACCCATTTCCTGACCTTCTTTTGCAAGAATGTCGGAAAGAGCTTCAAAATTTGAATCACATTTTTCAATGTCAACAATCATCATCATTGTAAACATTCCCTGAAGTATTGTCTGCGAAATATCAAGTACATTAACGTTATTTTCGGAAAGAATTTTTGTTACTCCGTAAATAATGCCCACTTTATCCTTACCAATAACGGTTATTATTGCTTTTTTCATATTATTTCCTCCAAAGTTATTTTAATCTGTTTCTTACAACTTCATATATCATAAGAGAGCCGGCAACTGAAGCATTTAGTGATGAGATTTTTCCAAGCATGGGAATGCGAACCATAAAATCACATCTTTCTTTAACAAGGTGAGATATGCCTTTACCTTCGTTACCGATTACAATTGCCACTGCTCCCGAAAAGTCATGAGTGTGAATGGTGTTTTCGCCGTCCATATCGGCTCCGACAACCCAGATATTTTCTTTTTTTAGTTGTTCAACGGTTTGTGCTATGCTCGATACCTTTGCAACGGGAGTGTATTCAACAGCCCCTGCGGAGGTTTTTGCAACAGTTGCATTGAGACCTACACTGTTATGTTTTGCAATGATAACCCCGTGAACCCCTGCCGCATTGGCGGTTCGGATGATGGAACCAAGGTTATGAGGATCGGTTATGTCATCACACACAACAATAAAGGGTGCTTCGTTTTTTTCTTTGGCAATTTTTATGATATCAGACACACTGACATATTCTTTCGCGGCAACATAGGCAATAACCCCCTGATGTGCGCCTGTCGAAGAAATTTTATCAAGCTTTGACTTTTCAACATAGGATACCGCAATCTTTTTTTCTTTTGCCTTAGCCAGAATTTTTATTATCGAGCCGTTTTTTTCACCGCTCTGCACCAAAATTTTATCTATGGCACGTCCTGAACGAAGAGCTTCCATAACAGGATTTCTGCCCTCTATTTTATCTTGAGAAGAAGTTTTTTCAAAATCCATTGTATATTTCTCCTTAGAGTAATATGACAAATATACAAAAACGGAGGCATACAGTGTATGCCTCCGCTTCGTAAATTACGCCAAGTTAAATTTTTCGTGAATTACATTTACTGCTCTGTCGGCATTCTTTTTGTTGATAAGAACAGAAACCTTGATTTCTGATGTTGAAATCATGTGAATGTTGATGTTGGCATCGTAGAGAGCTTCAAACATCATACTTGCAACGCCGGGGTTATTAACCATGCCGGAGCCAACAATTGAAAGCTTTGCATAATCTGTGCTTGTTTTGATTTCTTCAAAACAGAGAGCTTCTTTGTTATCTTCAAGAAGAGCAACTGTTTTTTCAAGATTTGATTCGCTTACTGTGAAGCTGATGTCTTTCATGCCTTCTCTGCCGATTGATTGAAGAATGATATCAACATTAATATTTTTACTTGCAAGAAGAGAAAATACTTTAAACGCCATACCGGGTTTATCTTCGATATTGCAGATTGAAATTCTTGCAACATCATTATCTCTTGCTACACCTCTGACAACCATTTTTTCCACTTTGCTTACCTCCTTAACAACTGTTCCGGGATTTTTATTAAGGCTTGAACGAACGGTTAGATTAACACCGTATTTTTTAGCCATTTCTACTGATCTGTTGTGAAGCACATTTGCTCCAAGACTTGCAAGCTCAAGCATTTCGTCATAGGAAATGCTGTCAAGCTTTTTGGCATTTTTTACAATGCGGGGATCGGTGGTATAAACACCGTCAACATCTGTGTATATTTCGCACATATCTGCACGAAGAGCTGCAGCAATTGCAACTGCCGAAGTGTCGGAGCCGCCTCTGCCGAGAGTTGTGATGTCATCATATTTGTTGATTCCCTGGAATCCCGCAACAATGACAATGTGATTTGAATCAAGTTCCTTCTGAAGACGTTCACAATCAATTTTGTGAATACGTGCACCGCCGTAGTTTGCATCGGTTTTCATTCCGATTTGCCAACCGGTGAGTGAAACAACCGGATAACCAAGCTTTTGAATTGCCATGGCAAGAAGCGAGATGGAAATCTGCTCTCCGGTGGAGAGAAGCATATCCATTTCACGCTTTGAAGCGTTGGGGTTGATTTCTTTTGCTTTTTCAATTAAATCATCTGTTGTGTCGCCCTGCGCAGAAACAACAACTACAACGGAATTACCCTCTTTGTAGGTGTCAACAATACGACCGGCAACATTCATAACTCTTTCGGCGTTTGCTACAGATGAACCGCCGAATTTCTGAACTACTAAGCCCATTTTTTGACCTCCCAAAAATTATTGTATAACGGCGCCTTCATTGTCTGCATCAAGCATAACAAGACGCCAGTTTTTTAAATTTGTTTTTATAAGTTCATTCATATTATATTCAAAAGATTCATAGTCGCTTCCAACAATTGACATAATTGTCGGTCCCGCTCCGCTGATGTATCCTCCAAGTGCTCCAAAACGCCTTGCAGAGCGAATGATAAACTCTCCGCTTTTTATGAACGGAAAACGGTAACGCTGATGAAGCTTGTCTCTGAGTGAATGAGAAATAAGATGCTGATTTCCTGTTGCAAGGGCAACAGAGAGCATTGATGCTCTTGAAATGTTGTATGATGCATTTCTCAATGTTACCAAATGCGGCAAAATTCCTCGGGATTTTTTTGTTTGAAGATAGAAATCGGGAATCATTGCTGCAAATTTCAAATTGTCTGAAACATCCGTCTTTGAATATATTATTTTGTTTTTTTCACTAAAGGATATTGTGTATCCTCCCAAAAGAGCAGGAGTAACATTGTCCGGATGACCCTCAAGCTCACATGCCATTAAAAGAAGTTCATCTTTGGAAAACCTGTCACCCAAAAGGTGATTTGCTCCAACCAAACCTAAAACTATGCCGGCTGAACTGCTTCCCAGTCCGCGGGTTACGGGAATTTTTGAATCGACAGACACTTTTATGCCGTCGAAAAGTTTCCCCGCTTTTTTATATACTGTGCTCATTGCTCTTAATATGAGGTTGTTTTCACCTGTAGGAAGGTATGCACGGCTTTCATCCAATATGTTGATTTCAACTCCCGAATCCGTTTGTTCAAAATCTGCTTTGATGTATAGTTTAAGCGCTATGCCCATGCAGTCGAACCCGGGTCCGAGATTTGCTGTTGATGCCGGAACCCTGACCTTAAACATATTTACCCCCAATTATTCCAAAACCAAAAGACTACCTGCAATTTCGGCATTTATGCCGGAAAGTTTTTCTTTAATTGATTTTATTTTATCTTTGGGTGTGATAAATGCAACATGCTCATCGGTATTTGCAATTTGGAGCTCACCGTCAAACTTTGATGCAAGCTCTTTCATAAGAGCGGCTTTATCTGCAGATTTGAAGCAAACATACATCGCATATTCCATGTCCTCATAATCCACAAGAACATTTTTTGAAGATTTTTTCCACGGTGCAACAAAGGGAGTGCCAACATTTTTTGCAGCATCAATAACATCGGCACAAACAGCACTTGCTGTAGGTAGCTTTCCTGCGCCTCTGCCATAGAACATTGCATCGCCGAGCATATTACCCGAAACCATGATCCCGTTGAACACATCGTCAACACCTGCAAGAGGCGAAGTATTTTCAACAAGCATGGGAGCAACCACCACTGCAAATTTTTCACCAATACGTTTACAGCTTCCTATGAGTTTTATGGAATAGCCAAACTTTGATGCAAACTCTGTATCGGCAAGAGTAATCTTTCGAATGCCTTCAGTGTGAACATCAGCATGATTTATTTTTTCACCGTTAATCATGGAAGAAAGAATACTGATTTTTTTGCCGGTATCAAAACCATCCACATCAGCAGTAGGGTCTTTTTCGGCATAACCTTTTTCCTGAGCTTCGCAAAGCGCATCTTCAAAAGATGCATTTGCACAAAACATTCTGGTGAGAATATAGTTTGTTGTGCCGTTTAAAATGCCCGCAACAGAATCTATTCTGTTTGCGGCGAGGCAGTTTTTAAGCGGACGGATAATAGGAATACCTCCACCGACACTTGCTTCATAATAGTAGGAACAACCGTTTTCTTTTGCGAGTTCAAAAAGCTCATCTCCAAAGGTTGCCACAAGCTCTTTATTGGAGGTTATGACGGTTTTTCCTTTTGAGAGCATAAGACGTGAAAATGTGTTGGCAGGTTCAAGACCACCCATGGTTTCAACAACAATTGAAACCTCATCGTCATCTGCTATGATATTGACATCATTTACAAAAAGATTTGCTTCGGGATGAGACGAAAAATCTCTGATGTCAAGAATATATTTTATGTCAATTTCGGTCCCGGCATTACGGGTCACATCTGAAGCATTTTTTCTGAGAACTTCATAAACGCCCGAACCAACAACGCCGAAACCAATAATTGCTATTTTTACCATTTGTCTGACCTCCAAAGCCAACATGTGGCTATTTTATAAATTGATTGTTAATTATACCATAAATTGACCGTAATGTCAATGTTTGAAGCACTATTTTCTTTATTATAATGTGCAAAAAATTAGATGTAAAATCAAAAAGAATTGCAGATATTTGTCAAAAAGCAAATCTGCAATTCTTTTTTAACACAGTTATTAATCAAGTTTAAAATTTCCGGGGAACTTCTTTTCCATTGCACCGAGATTGGCAAAAATATCTTCGCTGTCGACGTCTTGAGAGCTTGACTCTGTTGTCACAGTCACTTTAACATCCAATGCGAAAAGCGAAAGCAAAGCATCTTTTATTGCCGCAATGTTTGCAGGCTCCGAAACAGAGTGCTTTTTGTCGGGATCGTCAACATGAATTGTAAGTTCATTGCCGTTTACCGAAGGCTTTGCAGTAAAAAGCGTTGTATAGAGCGAAAGCTTTCCGCTTGTCATAAGATGAGACATTACCTCCGACCAGTTGGAAACTATTTTTTCATATCCCTCGGATGATGCCCGGGGTGTCTGCACGGAATTGTTGGCAGGTTCATCAAAAGCAGGCGGTATGTCATAAGACGTATCTTCACCGGGTGGTTCGGGAAGAGGAATCTCATCATCGACAGACGAATTTTGAACCGGAGCAGTGTTTGAACCCGAAATTTTCACACTTCCGTTTGACATTGCCGAAACCTTGTTTTCAAGCGCGCTGAGGCGCGAAAGTGCCGAGTCAATATCTGTGTTGAGAGAGGGAGTTGTCAGCCTTATGAGTGTGCACTCACAAAGAACTCGCTGTGATGAAAAGGTTTTAAACTGCGCTATACATTCGGACAAAATGTTGATACAGTTAACCAGAGATTCAATTGCAAAGCTGTCTGCACATGATTCAAGATATCCCCTTTTCAGCTTACTTACCGAGAAATTGTCTTTATTTATCTTGTACATTATTATTTCTCTGAAAACAGAGAGAAGCCCTTTTGCAATGTTGTCAAAATTCTTTCCGCTATTTACACAATCGTTAAAGCGTCTGAGAGCCGACTCGGTGTCGCAGTTTGCAACATCCGTTGCAAATTCATATAAAATTTTGTCGTCAACTGCACCAACAACATCAACAACATCGGAAAGAGTGAGATTGTTTTCCTTAAAAGCAAGACACTGATCAAGAATGCTTAAAGAGTCTCTCATGGAACCGTCACCAAGATATGCCACATATTCCAATGCATCAAAATCGGCATTAATGCCCTCGCCATTTAAGATTTTTTGAATATTTGAAACGATGTCGGATATGGAAATTGTTTTAAAATCAAATCTCTGACATCTTGAAAGAATTGTAGCGGGAATCTGCTGAACCTCGGTTGTGGCAAGGATGAAAATAACATGAGCCGGAGGTTCTTCAAGGGTTTTTAAAAGAGCGTTAAATGCACCTTTTGAAAGCATGTGAACCTCGTCTATGATAAAAACCTTGTATTTTCCCATAGACGGGATATATTGCACCTGGGAAATGATGTCACGGATGTTATCTACACCGGTATTTGAAGCGGCGTCAATCTCCTGAACATCAAGGCAGGTTTCGTTCATAATAGCTTTGCAAACCTCGCACTCATTGCATGGGTTTCCGTCGGTTGATGACGGACAATTCACTGCACGGCTGAGGATTTTTGCAGTGGAGGTTTTTCCTGTTCCTCTTGTGCCGGTGAAAAGATAGGCATGTGCAATTCGTGATGAATTTATTTCGTTTTTAAGAGTATTTGTAATGTGACTCTGACCGATTACATCATCAAAAACAATCGGTCTCCATTTTCGATACAGTGCATGATATGCCATATTTCCACCTCACAGTTTATATAAAACCGCAAAAAGCGATTTTCGAGTAATAAAAAGTCGTACATCTTTAAATCGAATCCGCCTCCCGGGCGTTGCCGAATAAGATAACTCAGGCCGGGCACTCTCGCGGCACATATGCTGCACTGCTTATGGCTGCTTGATTCCTCACCTGACCAGGTTCACAGCCGCATATTGCGCGAGACCCGACCCTCAACATCACTTAAACGGTACATACCCGAGAGAAAAAACCCTCAAGAAAGATATCACCCTTGCTATAGCGGATTGCAAGTACAGGGCACCGCTACCGCCCCGGCTGTACGACTTTTATATTATACTACATAATTCTGAAAATATCAAGAGTAAATTTTGTTTTGTAAAAAGTTTATTTGTTTTGACAAAATTAACGTTTGTTAAAGTTATTGTTGATGTAAAATAACCAAGAATAATATAATTTTGCGTGAAAACGCTAATGGTTTTTGGGAAAGGGTTCTCAAGCTTTTCTTTTGAGAAATATCTCAAAGCTCTTTTCGCAGGAGGCTTCTGCAGGCAGCGTCTCATCTTCGATTCGGTCGGCGATAAACGCTTGCCACCGGCAAGCATCGCCCTGCACCACCGCCCGCCGCTAATTTTTTTTCGGCATCAAAATTACCTGATTTCAAGCAAAAACAATGAAGAAGCATTGTTTTTATGCTTGAAAAACAGGATTTGCTACCGAATAAAACATAGGCGGAATAATTCTCTGGTGTTAATGCGATTAAATTTGCAAATGATTTTTATAAATTTAAATTGGAGTTTGTCGGGGAGTTTGAAGATGGAATTGACACCGGAGCGAGAGGCGGCACTGTCCACATAAATGACGGATTTTGCAAATTGAAGGACAGCG
>JAFQBA010000113.1 GCA_017416845.1 Clostridia bacterium | reverse complement strand
TCAAGCTAAGCTTGACTGATGAGGTGTAGCCGCAAAGCGGCGTTATTTCAGTGTATCTTATTAGCGAGACACCTCATCCACCGCTCACGCGGTCCCCCTTCTCCTCCAAGGAGAAGGCTTACGTTCTGGTGTTTGTTATATGGTTGGGGATTTTTTGAATTTATTCGGCGTGCCGAGGTCGTCACGCCCTACGATGTTCTTGTGTTAAACTCAGCGACAAACTCCAATTTATTAAATTTTAAAATCAACCGTCAGGCTACTCAACAAATCCCATTTTAATCACGGGTACGATATTTCCGCCTGCCCAAAGGAACACAGAAGCTTTATACATTGTGCCGTCATCGGGAATGTTTATCATATCGTGCAAAGTAACATTGTCATTCAGATTGAGTGTCTGAACTCTGACATATTTTAAGACCGGAGCATCCTTTTGATTTATCTGCTCGATGGGGAATTTGCCAAAGTACAAATCGTCAAGCAAAACCTCGTGATATGCATAAGCATAGCTGTTTTGCTGGAACCAGAAATATGTGCCGGAATTTGCAAAAATCTTTGTAATTAATTCCGATGTACCCGAAACCGTTGATGTAACAGAAGTATCGTCACATTTTGTGAAGGATGCTTCATATTCACCGGAAGCATTGTCCATAACAAGCTTAAAGTCATACCAGGAGCTTGAATCACCTTTTGTTGAGATGTCAAAGGTTTGTCCAAGACATTTTACGGTGCCGTTGTAGCTGTAGAAAAGCGGTGTTGAATCAGCGGACGACAGAAGCTGGAAAACATGGGATTTATTGAAGTTAACAGAAAATGAAATCTCATATTTTTCATGGTTCAATGAGCTTGGATAGAATTTTAATCTCGGATACTGACAATCGTTGTTTGCAATGCTTTCGAAGCCTTCTTTGGGGCTGTCATTGTTATCAATTTTGCCGTCACCGTTGGTGTCGGTATCAATTTTTTGCGGTGCCATAAACCTCAGGGCACTGCCGTTTTTGCCGATTGGCTCAACGGCAACAATGGGAAGCTGTGAGCCACTTGTATAACCGTAAACCCATTTGCCGCCAAGTCCTTCGGGCATTGCGTTTGTGCCTTCGGGAATTTGGAATCCGTCAAAGGTCAGGGGTCTTTCCGACTGATATTTGCCAACTTCATAGAGTGCTGTTATGAAATTGAGACTGGTGCCGGAGGGGATTTCGCTTTCATATTCAAATCCGTCAAAGCCATAGGCTGAAAACTCTTTGATTTCACAATTGTCAGACTGTGAAACAAGCTTTATGAATTTTGCATACTTATCGGGAGTGAAGCTATAGGTAAGGTCGGTTCCCGAAAGGGGTGCAACCTCGACAAATTCTGCGCCGTCATTTGAATAGTACAGCTTGAAATCTGCCTTTGAGCCTGTCAGTGAAACATAGTTTGCAAGGGATTTTTCGCTAAGCTCGAAAATAACCGAATCATCCGTATTCAAAATGAGAGAAGTTTCGGAGTTATTATCTGTTGTGTTTGCGGCATTATCAAGGCTCGAGTACACTCCTGTTACATTGAGCTTTTTGTAGCTTGCTTTTTCAAATTTATTTTTTCCTTCTATTATATATACAGTGTAAATTGACTTTGTTCCCGATTTTGTCAATGTGATTTTTGCTGTTCCCGGAAGTAAAACAGGATATTCAACATTCACATTGCCATCCCCCACTGCTTCAATCGTTGGTACTGATGAAGAAGCGGTTTTGTATTCATAGTGATATACATCGGGGGCAAAATCTGAAATTGCTTCGCCTTTAACCGATATGGATGAAAGCTTTGGACCGTCGGTTTCTGCCTCGACGTTATCAAGTGTCCAATTGGCAATGGGAGTAAGTGCGGGGAGAGTTACATCTTCATAATACATTCCCGGTGTGAAGCAAACCGCAATGTCCGCCTCGGTAAGATTTGTGAGATGCACAAAGAGCTTTGAGTAGCCGTTGTTCGCATTCTGACCTGCGGGATTTGGCGAGTTTGGAAGAGGAACAGCGCCCATTGTGCCAAATTCCCCGTCAGTGAGAAGGGTTACATACATCTTGTTGCCGTCGATATCAAGCTCCGCAACCTTGTTGTTATCAAGAAGAGTTATGTTTGCTTTGGTGTGCATAAACCAATATAGTTCATTTTCACCGCTTGATTTTTTTGCAATGCCTCTTATTTCATCCTTCAGAAGAATAGAAGTGCGGTCATTGATAAACTTCATTGCTCTTGTGGCAGATGTTACATAGCCTTCGTAGGCGCTTGTCATATCGAGAACTGCAATTGATGAAGCTTCGTTATGTTCAACTCTTGTCATAACACCAACTGCTTTGAGGTTCTGGTCATACACTCTTGAATCGGGGTTAATAACGATTGTGTTGTGACCCTCGGCACGGTTGCGGTATTTGGTGTAATAATCAACAAGAAGGTTATAGTTTTCACTGCCGAGATCCTCTGCAAAACGGTCACCGAAAGAATCAATTACAAACTGTCCGATATCAAGATGCCCCTGGGCAGGCTGATTCTCACCGCCGTGGAGACCTGCAAAAATCAGTCCTTCGTCAACATCGGCATTGCGCATTGTGACAATTTCGGAATCTTTGAGATAGTAGTCGGTTTCAAGCTCCATGTCGGCGCTTTCAAAACGATGGTTACAATAAATAAGGTCTCTGAAATCGGGTTCAACACCATATTCATCCATAAGCATAAACTGTGCCTTTGCAAAGTCGTCTCTGTTAAAGCGTGTTGCGTGGTAGAAAAACTCTCTTGTGTTTGGAAGGTCGCCGGGTTTTGATGCCTCTGCATTTGAAATATTGAAAGAATATTCACCGGTAAGAGCAAGAGGAGCTTCGGAGGTTTTTGAAACGCCGGGAGCATCCATGATGCCATAATCTGTTCCTGCACATGAGGCAAGAGCAGCACAGGCTTCGGTCATTGTTTCGCAGGAAAGTCTTGCATAGGCAGGACCTTCGTACCAGTCACCCGAGGGTGAAAAACGGGTTGCGGAATAGTAAATAATTTTTGTGCATTCCTCAAGAACTCTTTCACACTTTGCTCTGTCTTCGCCTTCGCATTCATCAAAGATTGCAAGGGCTGACATAAGTGCACCGCCGCAACACACAAAGTTCCAGTTGCTTACACCGGAGTGGAAGTCATAGCTTCTTCCGCTTGTTGACCAGGAGCTGTAAACAGCTTTGCCATCGAAGATGTCACACATAACGGTGAGACCTTTGTCCACTATGTTGCGTCTCATAAGAGTGCGCTGCTCGGAAGTCATCCAGTCATAGAGCCAGTCATAGGTTATTGCCATACCGTTCATCATCTGACCGCAGTCAAGAAGATGAACCGGGTTCCAGTCGGGGAAAGTGTCGGCACAAATTGTGCTTACTTCAAGCCATGCACGCTCGGCATATTTTTCTTCACCGGTGAGCTTATACATAAATGCATTGTATCCGCCAACTGCCCAAACCTGACCGGACTGTTGTCTCATACGGATGTGGTCGGTGGGGCCGTAGGTTACGGGGGCTACATTTGCATAATTGTTTGCCTTGGTTCTGATGGTATTCAGCCATTCGGCTTTTACGGGTTCATAGCTTGCATCTACGATAATTCCCGTTTCTTTTTTTATTCTGTCGAAGGTTGCTTCGGTTGCCATGATTCGGGGGTGTTCTCCCGATTCAAACCTTGCCGAAATGTCGGAAATTATTTTTTCGGCTGTGGGAAATTCGAAAAGCATCTGACCGATAATTCCCGAAAGAATTTTTCGATTTGTTCGCCAGTTGTAGGAAACCGTGTTCTTGCTCATTATGTAGAGATCGGTTAATTCGTCATCGAAAACCTTGAGGCCTGCCACGTTGGCAAAGGCATTTATTTCGATGAAGTCAACTCCGTTTAGTTTCTTTACCCATGAGGTAACATCCTTACCGTTTATAAAGGTTTTTCCCGAAATGCTTTCGTGCATTGTGAGGAAAATATAATCTGCACTGTCGAGGGGAATGTAGAGTGTGCCGTTTTCCATGAAAGCTTTGCCGGGCATATTTATAATTCCGAAATCTGAAACTGCTTTGGATGAGCCGGGATAAAAGGCACCGCTTTCCGACAAGGCTGATTTCACTTCGGCTTCTAAAGCAATGTAGTCTGCTTTTGAATGAAGCGGAACAAATGAAATGAGTGATATAATCATTGTCATTGCCAGAAGTAATGATAATATTCTGTTTTTCATTTTGTTCTCACCTGCTTTCTTATGATGATTTTCTCTGCAAGTAAATACTTATTAATATACTATGTATCAGAATAAACTAATCAGCATTTATTTGAAGAGAAGCTTTAAGCCTGCCGTGTATCCGTACTGCCTTAAAATTTAAAGCAGTACGGATACTTAAGCAATGCTTAAGATGATTTATGAAAAAATGTATCAGTTGTAATTATTGAAATTTGTTTTGCACAAACGTTTTAACAAAAATCAAATTATTTGGTGTATACTTTGAGCTCTGTTGGACTGAACCAGCCTTGTTTTGCTGCGTCACTTCCGGGATTTACAATGCCTGTGCCGGTTACTCTGATGTAACGGGCGTTCACACCTGCAAGGTCGAAGTTCTGAAGTTCAAGTGTGGTTCCGCCATCTCTTCCCTGCCATACCTTTGTCCATGCTGTTCCATCTTCGGAAATTTCGATGTGGAATTCATTTTGTCTCTGGTCACCCAGGTAGAAAGCAAGGGATACATAATGAACGGGTTTTGCTTCGCCAAGGTCTACGCAAATCCAACCGGGCTGTTCAACAGAGAAACGTGTTTCAAAGTCATTGTCGAATGCACTTTCGGGCGGATTTTGCGGTTGAGGAATTGACGATGCGGTAACTGCGGCAATGTCAAGCTCGGTGTAGCCCTGATCTGCAAGAGACTGAGGCGGAACATTGAAGCGGATACCGTATACGTTTTCATAGACACCGTTGTTGATTTTGATTTCAACGTTGCCGGGCCATGTTTCGGGGTAGATTACTTCAACTTCACCGTCACCGGTTGCTTCGATGTTGGGAACGGGTGAAGATGCAAGCTTAAGAGCCTGAATATAGAAGTTTCTGTCGGGGTTAAAGCCGAGAATTTCTTTGCCGTCAAGCTTGATGGTGTCGAGCTTGGGAAGAACACCAACTGAAACCTTTTCGGGATCTTCAAGTTCCCATGTGTCGATGGGTGTAACTTCGGGATATTTTATTGATCCGCCAACAGGTGTGTATACAAGAGGTGTGAAGCATACGCTGATTGTAAAGTCTTCAACATCTTCCAGGTGAATGAAGAGCTTGCAGTAATCGTCGTTGGGTGTCTGACCTGCAATCTGAGGCGAGGTTGGGAGCTGTTTTGCTTCCATAACACCAAACTTACCTACGTCTGAAAGAAGTTTTACTTCCATACGGTTACCGCCAATATCGAGAATTGCGGTTTTGCCGTCTTCGGAAATCTGAGGATTGAGAGCCTGAGTGTGCATGAACCAGTATACCTCGTTCTTACGGTCACTCTTTACTTCGTCCTGAAGAACAATTGAGGTTCTTCCGTTTACAAATCTCATACCACGGATAACACTTTCGGTAACGTCGGCATAGTTACAGGTGATGTCGGTGGTCATTATTGCACTTACTTCGTTTGATTCAAATCTTTCAATCTTTGCATAACCGTCAAGCAAAATATCATCGGGGCGGTCATCGGGGTTGAAGATGAGAAGGTTGTGACCTTCACCACGCTCACGGTATTTTGCATTACCGTAACCGGGAAGGTTGTAGCTTTCAATGGGGAGGTCACACGCAAAACGGTCACCGAAGGAGTCGATGTAGAAGTTACCTGTGTCAAGGTCACCGTTGGCAATTGTTGTCTGACCTGCGTGAAGACCACCGAAGAGCATTGTATCTGCGTTCCATGTGTTTCTGATAGCTGCGGTTTCAACGATTCTGTACTTCTTGTCAAGAGCAAGAGCGGAGAACTCTGTTGAAGGATCACCAACGCAGGCAATCATTTCACGGAAGTCGGGATCGATGTTGTTGTCAAGCATGAGCTTATAGCGATAGTTTCTGAGGTCTTCGTCATCGTTGATTGATGCAAGCCAGAAAAGGTCTTTGGAGTCGAGAGTTGCAACATCAACACCGCCTGCATTACCATAGTTAAGGGTAAGCTTACCTGCAAGGGCAAAGGGGAACCAGCCGGCTTCGGCAAAGCCGGGGGAATTGATGAGACCGTAGGCTGTGGGGTTAATCATCTGAAGTGCCCAGCAGCCTTCGACGCAGGATTCCATAACGAGCTGCCAGTAAGAAGGACCTTCCAAGCATCCGCCGTCGGGAGCAAGACCCATGATTGTGCCTTCGAAGCTTTCGATTGAAGAGGCGACAACCTGTTTACAAATTTCGGGTTCTTCGTCCATAATGGCGATACAGCTCATAATAACACCGGCATTAATAACGGAGTTCCAGTTATCATAACCTTTATGACCCCAGTAACGGGATTTTCTGTATTCTTCAAGACCGAATTTGACGATTGTGTCTCTCACGAGTTTTCTCTGGTCTTCGTTCATCCAGTCATAGAACCAGTCATAGCCGTTAGCATAGGCAATCATAAAGGTACCTGTGTCGAGCCAGTGTTTTGCGTGGTTCCAGTCGGGATATGAGCCAACGCCCATGCCCTTCATCCATTCCCATGCATGCTCTGCATATTTGGTGTCGCCTGTCATACGCCACATAAATCCTGTCCATCCGAGAACAAGACGGATGCGGTCACAGTGAACTCTCATTCGGATACCGTCTGTGGTGCCGTATTCGGGGAATTCAAGCTTCATTATGTAGTTATCGGTGTGCTTTTTAACTTTTTCAAACCAGTCTTTTTTAATCTGGCTTGTAGCAACTTCCTGCTTGATTCTTTCGAAATCACTTGCTGTTGCCCAGATACGTGGATGTTCACCAACAGCAAATTTTGCTCTGATGTCGGCTTCTATCTGGTCGCCGCTTGGACGGTCATAGCACATTGAAGCGATAAGCTCCTGAATGATTTGTTTATCATCATACCAGTTATAGTCAACTTCGATGTCGGAGAAAAGAATGATGCCGGTTTCTTCGAAGAGGTTTTTGCCGGAAAGCTCGGAGAATAGCTCTGACGCAACATAAGTTCTGCCATTTTCGACAAAAACAACATGGTCGCCGTCTCTCTTTTCGCCGTCAACGGTAACTTCGCCCGATGCGGTTGCAATTTTAACTTCTTTGTCGTTAACGGTCATGGATGTTGTTTTGGTATTTGCATCCCATGCCACTTTTCCGCCAAAGGCTTCGGCACCGTATTTAACGGGGATATAAGTTTCACCGTCTTTTTCGATGGCGGTAACCGTACCTTCATCCATTTTCTGAACTTTACCGTCTATGTAATAGTTGGAGCTGTCAACAAAAAAACCGAGCTTGTTTGCCATGTAAACATCCATAAGCTCTTTGCTGGCACCTTTACCGATGTCCCAGTCATAGGCTGCAATCTGAGCAGGAGTTAACGGAACATCACCCTCATAGATTTTCATGTTGTCAAAGTAGCCCTCGGTTGTAGCAGATTTGCCGATACCGGTGAAGTGAACTCTGATGAACGCCATCGATTTTGCATTGTCTGCAAGAGGAGCATCGGACACACGAAGCTTATAGTTTATGTAGAGATCAACCTTTTTGTTGTCAAGGTCAATAGCATAGGAAACGGTTGTGAACTTACCCTCGGGAAGAGTGTAGCCCGAATCCTTGCCGGCACAGGTTACGTGATTAGCTGTTGTAAAGCTTCCGAGAGGCCATGTTGTCTGGGAAGTGGTGGAACCTTCAACCGCATTATATACTATGAGGTTTTTGGTGGAAACACCTGAAGGCTTGTCGATACGGACATCGAACTGGACAATGAATTTGCCTCTTACGCCCTCGGCAAAGTTTTTGGTGTGGAACATAAAGTCGGCAGATGCACTTTCGCTTGGTTTTGCCTGCATAAGAATACTTCTGTCACGCTCAGAGGGTACAGGGGCAATTCCTGTATGGTGAGTCTTTGCGTTGTAAGAAGAGATTGAAGATGTTGGAGGCATCTCTCCTATGGTGTAGTTGTTGAAGTCGTCGGAATATAACCATTTGTACGCCGTTGTCTGCACAGGCTTTTCCTCGGCAGCGTTTGCCGAAATCGCCGGAAATGCAAAAAGCGAAGCAAGAATGGTTATAACAACAACCAGTGAAAGTGCTTTTTTCATTAATTTCATGTGTGATCTTCCTTTCTTGAAAATATTGTTAACAGCACTATATTTTATGTCAATATTCTGTTATGAGTCCAGCAAAGACAACATACAGAATTATATTATAGACATTATAACATTTTTAAAAAAATAATGTAATACTGTCAAAGGACATCCTGATTTTGCCATGTCCTTACAGAGCAGTTTTCGGCATTTTTTGAGGCTTTCAATTTAACAAATTTTTAACAGTTTTTTTGTGTATTTTTCACAACCAAAAAAAGCGTAATTTTTTGCATAAAAAAAACACCGTGAAACGGTGAGGGAAATGAGGAATGAAAAATGTGAAATGCGAAGAGACAAATTGGAGTTTATCGCTCCGTTTAACACAAGGAACGACGACTCGGCAAAGTAAAAATTGCTTGCAATTTTTACTTTGCCTCGGGGACAGGAAAAAACGATTCAGAATTGTCAAATCGAATGCGAGTCGGGTAGTATTCCCGATTCGCACGTGCCTGAAGCTGTACAAGGGTACTGCGAGGGTGAGATTTGGCAATAGCAAAAAGGCATATAATGGGAGAAAAATATCTTGCAGGGATATTTTTCAACCTATTTGAAATCATTTCAAATTATGATGTATATTATCACTATTTTTAAAAATATTTTATTGCCTTTTTGCGGTCTGGACTTTTTTTACGTCACCGATAAACTCCAATCAACAAATTACTCTTTTGCCTTATTTTTATATTCTGCCGGTAAGCAGCCATAATAGTTTTTGAATGCGGAATAAAACCCTCGTACGGAGCTATAGCCCACGCTTTGTGCAATTTTGAACACGCTCCAGTCGGAATTAAGAAGCATATGTGCAGTTTTTTCCATGCGCATTTTAACGATAAGATCCTTGAAAGTGCATCCAAAATAATCTTTCACAAGACGGCTGGCCTGACGTGGCGACAAATGAAGTGCATCAGCAATTTCTTCGAGCGAAACATCACGCATGAAGTTGTGGTGAATGAGGGTTTGAATTTTATATTTACGAAGGCTGTCACTGTCGGGCTGATTTATTGATTTGGCATTGGGCATGCCTATTGTTGCAGAAATTAATCTGATTATTATTTCATAAAACAGCAATCCGATTGAAAGCCAGTCTCCGCTTTCTTCTTTGGCATCAATATCCAGCATTAATTTACCAACATCCGGACATTTGGGGATGTAAGTATGGTCCTTCTTAATTATTTCGGTCAGCATGCCGTAGAGATCGGGACCTCCCGAAACACCGTTTGGTGCAATATCAAACTGCAACCCTATTCCTGCTTTGGACACATCTTCGCATTTGTGCATGATATTTGGTGAAACAACAACCAAATCACCAATATTCAAATTGAGTATTTCATCCTCAAACACAAGATTAAAATCACAATCTCCCCCACCGATTAATTCGTAGCATGAATGGGTATGCATGGGAGAATAAACTTTCTTCTGACCGGAAAACGGCATAGCATCCCGTGTTACCATGGTTATTTTTATATTTTCGATGTTATAAACATGTTCTCTAAACGAAGTATCTTTCATTAACAATTCACTGTTTATCATTTTGTTCACAATTCATCCCCATTCTCAAAAAGCCTACTTCGATTTCTTTTTATACTCTTTCGGCAAACATCCGAAATGGCTTCTGAAAGCTGAATAAAAACCTCTTACGGAGCTATAGCCAACCTGACTTGCAATCTTTGAAACATTGTCATCGGAACGAAGAAGCATTTCCCCTGCCATTTGCATGCGAATTTTGGTTAGCAATTCTTTGAAGGTGCATCCGAATTTTTCTTTTATGATGCGGCTGACCTGCCTTGACGACAAATGAAGATTGTCTGCAAGATCGGAAATGGTGATATCCTCACGAAATCTCGAATGCAAAAGAGTGTGAATTTTGTGAATTCGCAAATTGGAATTGTCTGATGTTGTGCCGTTGTAGATGTGATGAGCGGCACCGGTAAGCCTTACAAGTCGCATCAAGAACTGATGACACAATGTCGAAAGAGTAAATATGTCTTTTTCTTCGCATTTTTCACGGATATTGGTGAGTATATCACTAAGTTCAATGAGACCCGGAATTTTAACATAGTTTCCGTCAATGATTTTGGAAATGATTTTGTATAAATCAAGAGAGCCTCTTTTGCCGTTTTGTTCGATGTTAAAATATAAGCTATGGATAGAAGAACCGGGTTCGCCACCCATCATTGCATGAGAAACCGACGGGGAAACAATAAGCATTTCACCCTCATTGACAGAAATTTTTTCATCACCAATCATTACATAGAAGCATCCTTTTTTACAAAGAAAAAGCTCATATCCGGAATGAAAGTGCATAACAACATGTGTTGGTCTTTTGTAGTTGTGAACATTTGTTTCCTGAGTGATGAGAGTCATTTTTACATTTTCAATATTTGAAACAAATTCATTTGAAAAGATTTCAGGATATACCAATTCATTATCAAATTCCATGCTTACACCTCATTTCATAAGGTTTGTTTTCTGTACAATAATTATATCACAAAAATTCAGAAATGCAAGATTTATGTTTGAAAAAATCAAATCTATTCCATTTCAATTGCCGCTTTTTGTGTATTAATTTTTTTGAAAATTTCCATGTCAAATTTCGGCTTTCGGTCATAGGTGTAAAGACCGTTTTTTTCAAGCTCTATGTCATAGAGCTGAGTGTAGCAAAAACCCATAATTTTGGGATTATTCATAATTGCTTCGGTGAGACCCTTGTATCTTTCAACAAATTCTTCTTCGGATTCGGGAGCATTGCCGTAGCCCCAACCGATATTATCATTTTCGGCATCCCACTTTATGCCGCCGTATTCACTTATGAAAACAGGCTCTCCCCTATAGGTCTGACGATCATCGCATACGGGGTTACGGAATGTTTGACCGGAAAGTATGCCTTCTTTTTCAAACTTTTTCATATAACCTTTAAACTCTTCCACATCCTGACAATAATCATGTACGTCAAAAATATCGGTAATTACATGAAAATTACCGCTTGTGTCAATGCAGGGACGGGTTATATCCAAGCGTTTGGTGGTTCTGTAAACAAGCTCAACAACTTCATCCTCTTGCTTACATTCGTCAACATCCCATGTTTCGTTAAAAGGACACCAACCAATGATTGACGGATGGTTAAAATCACGATCAAGAGCTTCTTCCCATTCACGAAGATAGGTTGGAAGTGCCGACATTTTGGTGTGGTCGAGACCAAAATTTCCGTATTCTCCCCAAACCATATAACCCATGCGGTCACAGTGATACAAAAAACGTGGTTCGAAAAGCTTTTCGTGAAGTCTTGCACCATTAAAACCTGCATCAAGGGCAATTTTTATGTCATTTGCCATTGCATCATCACTTGGCGCAGTATAGAGACCGTCACGATAATATCCTTGATCAAGAACAGTGCGTTGGAAAACGCATTTGCCATTGATCATAAACTTCATGCCGTCCATGAACACGTGTCTCAAACCAAAATAGCTTTTAACATGGTCATCACCATAGGAAAGTTCAAGGTCATAGAGTCTGCCCTCTCCCACTTCCCAGAGATGCTTTTCGCAAAGCGGAATCGTCAGTTCAACATGACCACCAAAGCTTTCGGCTGTTGCTTTGCCGACTTCTTTGCCGTTATAAAAGGCACGAGCAAAAAAGGTTGATGCACCGCACAAGGATGCATGGAGCGTGAGTGCACAGTTTTTGACATCGGGAAAGAATTTTACCGATTCGATGTGTGTTTCGGGAACAAGTTCAAGCCACACTGTTTGCCAAATGCCTGTGATGCGGGTGTAAAAACAGCCTGCCGAGGCATATTTTACCGATTGTTTTCCGCAGGGCTGATTGCCACTGCGGTTGTCATCTTCGGCGCAGATGACAAGAGAGTTTTTGCCGACATTTAAAAAAGCGGTTACGTCAAACTTAAAAGGAGTGTAACCACCCTTGTGAGTGCCTGCTTCTTTGCCGTTTACATAGACCGTTGTGAGATAATCCGAAGCACCGATGTGGAGAAAGATTTTGCTTGTTTTATCATTAATTTCAATTTCTTTTTTGTACCACACACAGTTTAAAAAATCAGTTTCACAAACACCCGAAAGTTTGCTTTCAGGGCAAAAAGGAACGGTGATTTGACTGTTTAAATGCTCTGCTTCAAAGAGTTTTCTTTCTTTTCCGCTTTTGCTTTTATCAATTTCAAACTCCCATGTTCCATTGAGATTTTGCCATGAGTCTCTTTGAAACTGGGGATTTGGATGTTCGCTTCTGGGTATCATTTTAATTCCTCCCGAAATATTGTTTTGAGTATATTATAATTGCATTTAGTGTATAAATCAATATACAATTTGAGCAAAAAAGTTTGAAAAATTAATATTTTGCAAAAAAAGCAGAAGCTAATGCCTCTGCTTTTTTGTTGGATATATTTTTGTGATGATTACCAGAACATTTTAAAATCTTTGAGAGCATATCTTGCAAGAGCTTCAAAGTAGAAATAGTCACCGTAAACTGCGCATTCACCAACGCCCTGCTTGCCGGGTTTAGTGTGAGTAACTTCCAAAAGAACACCATCGGCATTGTCGTTATCATAGTTTGCATACTTTTCGATGAGTGAGTTGAGAATGAGGGTTGCCGCATTTTCATATACAGTTTTGGTTTCACCATCTTCAATGTGTTTTGCCATTTCGTTGAAACCGCAAACAGCAATCGCACCCGCACTGGCGTCTCTTTCTTCGCCGCTTCCGTCGGTGAAGAAGAAATCCCAATAAGGAACATAATCTTCGGGAAGGTGGTTAAGATAGTAGCTTGAAATCTTTTCGTGAACGTTTTTAAAATCTTCGTTTTTGGTGTAGGAATAGGCAATGGGGAAACCGTATACACCCCATGAATTACCTCTTGACCAGCAACCTTCAAGAGAATAGCCCTGACCTGAATAGGGATGAAGAGGCTTGAAGGTTTCTGCTTCAAACTGGAAGTGATGCCATGTTGAACCGTCTTCACGAACAATGTTTTCGATGGTTTTGTAGCAGTGGTCAACGGCAGCTTTTGTGTATTCTTCTCTGCCAAGCTCTTTGCCTGCCCAGAAAAGAATGGGAGCGTTCATCATTGTGTCAACAATAATACGCCAACTTGTGAGACCGCCGGGATAGCCTGTGTGAAGAATGTATTTGCCGACGGGTGTGTAGTGAGCAAACATTTCTTCGGCACCTTTTATGGCAAGCTCTTTTGCATATTCATTGCCGCAAGCTTTCCAACCGCCAACACAGGAGGGAGTGAACACAAAACCAACATCATGGTCGTTGAGACCGATTTTTTCGTCAAGTCTCCATTTGTATGTATCGAGATGCTTTTCGGCAACTTTTTTGAATTTTTCGTCACCGGAAAGAAGGTATGCAAGCCAGAAACAGCCTGTGAACATACCGCATTCCCAGTTTCTGTTTTCGCCGGGAACATATTTGAAATCCTGACTGCAGGTGCCGGGGAAAGCTTGCTCAAATGCAGGAATAAGCTTTGCAAGGCGGTCACAGGCAGCTTTTATTGCATTGTCCAATTTCTCTTTTGAAATATTTGCCGGTTTAGCAAATTTTTCGGGATTGTTAAGTGTTAAACTCATGTTCAAAACCTCTCTTTCGGATTTTGTTTATTATACTACACATTTTTCTGTTTTTCAATCACCTTATGCGACACAAGAAAAAAGAAATGTCCGATTTTTGCATATTTATTTAAGGAAAAGTTCAAGAGTGCAGATTGTTGTTTTGGGTTTGATGCCGGGAATGTCAAAAGCAAGACGGTTGTTGCCTCTTTGGCGAGTAATAATTTCGGAACCGTCGTGAAGAAGCTGTGCATAGTCGAGCTTGTCGGCAATGTTTTCCATGATGAGCTCGGAATAGGGATAGTCAATCATGTGAACATAAAGGCGTTTGCCGTCTTCGGACTGAGTGAGAAGGCATCCGTTGGGTGCGGTAAACTCGGGTTCTGCCTTGGTGCAACCGTAGATACTTCTGCCGTTAACCTTCATCCATTCGCCGAAAACATCGAGGGCATCATTTGCTCTGTAGTCAAAGTTTCCTCTTGAGGTGGGTCCTACATTCATGATGAGGTTTCCGCCACGTGAAACACTGTCTAAAAGTGTGCGAATCATCATTTCGGGGGTTTTCCAGCTCATTTCATCACGGAAATATCCCCACGAACCCGAGAAGGTGTGGCAGGATTCCCACACTGCAAGCTCATCTGTGCCGGGATATTTCATCCATTCGGTGGTGAGAGTCTGTTCGGGGGTGAAAATGTCCTGATCGATGTTTGCACGGTTGTTGATGATGATGTCCGGATTAATTTCTCTTATCATCTTTATGAGGTTTTCGGAATCCCAGGTTTCTTTATCTGTACCCTTCATCCATTCTTTGTAGCGGGATATGGCAAGTCTGTTTATCCAGTTGTCTGAAATTTTGTTTATTGCGGGATATGAAAAATCAAACCACAAAATATCGATTGTACCATAATTTGTGAGAATTTCTCTTACCTGATTATGAAGATACTCTTTGTAAACCTTCATATCACGCTTCAGATTCTGCTCGTAGGCATCGGCATCTGCGCGTCTGGGATGAAACATATCAATTTGATAGAATGGATGATGCCAGTCAATAAGAGAATAATAAAGACCGACTTTTAAGCCTTCCGCACGGAAAGCTTCAACATATTCCTTTACGATGTCTCTGCCAAAGGGAGTGTTGGTGGATTTATAGTCGGTATATTTTGAGTCAAAAAGGCAAAAACCTTCGTGATGCTTTGCGGTGAGCACGGCATATTTCATGCCTGCTTCTTTTGCTTTTCTTGCCCATTCCTTTGCATCAAAAAGATCGGGATTAAAATATTTGAAATATTTTTCATATTTTTCTTCGGGAATTTCTTCAATTGATTTTATCCATTCGTGACGGGCAGGCATGGAATAGAGACCGAAGTGAATGAACATTCCGAAACGGTCATTGACAAACCACGAAGTGTCACCGTCTGTTTTTTTGAGTTTGTAGCTTGACATTGGAATTCTCCTTTGCTATTTGTATTTTAGATTATTATACCTTTGGTGAAAATAAAAGTCAATTGTCATTTAGTAAAATGTGAATATATTACCGTTTTTTGGGATTATTGTCATATCTAAATCTTTTTGTCGCCATCTTTACATTTGTGTTTTTATGTGATATAATGAATAAGCCAAACAAGTTATAAATATTTTAGCAACAGGTGTATTTTTATACCCCTTATTTTGTTATGAATAATTTTCAAATCAATTATCAGATTAATAATTGGTAAAAACGCAAATTTTGAAATCTGATAGTTGAATTGTTTTTAATCATAACAATAACCTGTTGCGATGACTTGTTTGGCGACGGTCACAAAGTTTGCGTTTTTCATGCGTCGGCTTTGTCCGGCGCATTTTTTGATTTAAGGAGAAATATATTATGTGGGAGAAAGAAGTTATGCTAAAATTCTATGAGCGTGTTATACCAAAGCCACGAACTATTGATGTACTCGAAATTTTTGATTGTCTGGAAATAGTGTGCAATGATCTTGCAAGATATGGAATCGAATATGATGAAATAATGAGAATATTTGACAAATATATTTTACCAATGAAATGGGAAACAGACAAAATGATTTTGAAACAAAAAGAAAAAGCAGAATGTAAAAATACATTGATTAACGAATAAATAAATGAATTATGCGACAGCCCCTTTAAAATCTGTCCTTTTTTTAATCATTTTTATTGTTGCATACCTGATGATTGCGTGATATAATTAAGGCATCTTATTAAACAAAAGGGGTTGTCAGAATGATAACATGCACAGAGTTTATACCGCTTTACAGCGAATTTTTCAAATATCTTGAAGAAAGAGAAGGTCACGATGCAGTGCTTGAATATTGGTATCACATTTCAGACACCAGCATCGGCGACAAAACAAATCCAAATTCAATGGCTTATCACTGTGACAGACTCGGTGGATATGACGGTTCAGCCAAATACTGGAGTCACACAACAACAGAAGAAGCCTGCGATACATACGGAATTACCAATAATGAAAAAGGCTACAGATTTTCGATTATGAGATACTGTCCTTCAAGAGGGATGCTTAATTCATTAAAGCACATTGAACCCTACTACGACTATTGCGAGCACTGCAAAATTATTTATTCACGAGTTCTTGAAAAATACGGAATTGTGTATGAAAGAAATCAGTCGGAGGTTGCAAATGCGAGATGCTCATCAGTGCTCTACCATAAGGATAATCCACCCGATTTTGACATTCACAATCTTACCGAAGAAGATCTTGAAAGAATGGCAAACGAACCGGGAGCTATAGTTTCGGAATGCAAGAGAGAGGGCAAAAAATACCTTCACCGCGATTTCCATCTTCTCGGAGACAACGCTCTGTCCTACTGCGGAATGAAATATGGTGATGAGGCTGTTATCGGCTTTTTAACATCATATGTCAAAAACTTCTATGCACCTCAGATTGCAGAAATTCACGAAAAAGGTCTTGTTCGACTTAAGGAATGGATTGAAAACATTTATGAAGTTGAAGAGGCTTCCGATGTTCTTCACACAGAGCTTTCGGGCGATGTACTCACTGTTACCATTGACAAGAGCCCTGTTATTGAGTTCATGCACACTCTCAATCAAAAACCCGGAAAATATTACATAGAACAGACACGTACGCTCTATAAGGCAATTGCAGACGAATGCGGATTCAAGTTTAACCTTGAATATTACAACGAAGACGGAGCAACAAAATTCAGCTTTTCAAAATAATTTTCAAATCAAAGACAGAGACAATGCACTAAAAATTGCAGTCTCTGTCTTTTCTTCTTTTTGTGATATTTCAGCTTATCACAAAAAGATTTCACATACACAATGTGATTAAAATGTCTGTTGGTTTTTTTAATACCTATATTGGTCTTGTTCTGTTTTTAACCGGTGCCAATGTCGGATTTATGCCTGCAGGGCGTCTTATCGGTTCACTTATTTCATCCGGTTCATTCGGTG
The DNA here is from genome assembly GCA_017416845.1 of Clostridia bacterium. Lineage (GTDB taxonomy): Bacteria > Bacillota > Clostridia > UMGS1810 > UMGS1810 > RGIG1828. Next base: position 14,464 of record JAFQBA010000113.1, on the reverse strand, counting down.
GGGCACTTGTCCCCATAGGAATGCTCATGGGATATTTTGTAGTTTCAGCCGAGCCCGCCGTTCATTCCCTTAAAAGACAGGTAAGCGAAATAACAAACGGTGCAATTACGCAAAGTTCAGTGGGAACAGCGCTTTCCATCGGTGTTTCCGTATCGGTTGGTATTTTATCAAAGAATTTGAAAAGCTTAATATCAAAATTAACTTTCAGTGTGTGGGGCTGGGCACTGCACCAACCGAAATGATGGATATATTTGGTCTTGGAACAAGAGACAAAGACATCATCATTAGTTTGGGTGCCCAAAGCGTTGTTGAAGACATGATGGCAAATTTCAGCTCAATATTTGAAAGTCATTCCAAATATGGCGGTCTGAAAATAATACGGTATTACCGGAGCAGTAGAAAGCGAAATGTTTTTTACTGCTCTATTTTTGTGAATAACCATATTAAATTACAAATATATTGATTATGCGAGGTGTTATGTATGAAAATATTTGTAATGAGAAAAAACAGTATAATTTTTTATGTCATACTGTTTGCAGTTGCTCTAACCATTGTATTTGTGAACAGAAAAGAAGCTGATTTTGTGTTTAATAACAATTCAGAGCTAAACGATTTACCTATATATTGTGTAGATAAAGGTGAAGAAAAAATTTGTGCCATAAGCTTTGATGCAGCATGGGCTGCATCTAAAAGTGCGACAAAATATATAGGGCTTAAAGCCCTGTAACTGCCTGTAATTCATCAATTTTGTCTTTGAAATTGAACACAATTTCAAGGACAATTTTTTTACCCCTTTTTTGGGGTTCTGATATGTAAATTACATCAATAAACGATAAAAGAAGTTCTCTTGAAAGAGTATCTATTTTTCTTTCCTTAATCAAATTTTGAAACCACGGTTTTTGGGTTTCTTCAATCGGTGAAGTTGTAAGTTCTTCTTTTAATCTTTCAATTTCTTTACTCATAAATTCAATATTTTTAGTGTATGAATTGTTGTATTCTACATACTCTTCCCGCGTAAGTAGCTTGTCCTGATAATCACTGTACATATTTCTCTTTTTTGATTTAAGAGATTCTATGTTACCGTTAAGCACCGCAATCCTTTTGCCTATATCATTATTTCTTCTGTTGAAAGCGGATGCTTTGGTAATTGCGGATTCTATATTACAAAGTTTGGTTATGTGCTCATTTATAGCATTAAGAACTATATCTTCAAGTTCTGCCATAAGTATTCCATGACGAGTGCAAACATTGGAACCAAGCCTTTTATATGAGCCGCAAGTAAGCGTTATTACATCTTTGTGGCGAATTTTTGTCATTCCTCTGCCACATTCTTTGCATTTTACTATTCCGGCAAACACATGGGAAGATTTCAAGTTAGTTGATTTATACTTGACTTTCATCATTTCCTGAGCTGTTTCCCAAGTTTCTCTTGCGACAATAGGGTCGTGCGTATTTTCAACGATAACCCATTCCGACTCCGGCACACTTCTGTTATCATAATTGTATCTTGATGCATTACACTTGTGCTGAACCATATCGCCGACATACATTCGTGATTTTAATATGTTTCTGACTGTAGAATAGGTCCAGTAAGTGGTTTCATGGAGCTTATTTGCGTTGTGGTATTTCTCTCCGTTCATCTGTTTATATACAGAAGGACACGGAATACCATCTGCATTTAAATTTCTCGCTATTGTCTGAGTTCCGATTCCGCTTATAAACATTCTGTAAATCCTACGCACAACCATTGCCGCAGATTCGTCTATAATGAGCTTGTTTTTATCATTTGGATTTTTAGCATATCCGTATGACGCAAACGCACCAATAAACTGTCCTGACTTTTGTTTCATAGTTATGGATGCCATAACTTTTTTCGATATATCCTCGGCATACTGAGCATTGACTATATTCTTTATGGGCATTGATATATCATATCGTTGATTAAGATTATCTATACCGTCGTTGATTGCAATAAATCTGATATGTCTTTTGGGAAACTCCCTTTCAAGATATCTGCCAACATCAATATAATCTCTGCCAAATCTTGAAAGGTCCTTTACGATTACGCAGTCTATTTTTTTTGCTTCAATATCCTCCATCATTCGTTTGAAATCCGGTCTATCAAAGTTTGTTCCTGTATAACCGTCGTCAACATAAAATTCTTCTATAGAAATATTCTCTATATTTTTTACATATCGCTCTATAAATTCCTTTTGATTTGCGATACTGTCACTTTCTATTTTATCACCGTCCTCTCTTGATAAACGTACATAGAGTCCTGCTTTGAATAAATGCATAATATAATCTGTGCTGTACATATTGAGTTTACACCTCCATAAAATATGGATGTGTTGTTATTCACAAAATAATTATACCACACCATATTTTATACATCAAAAAATTCAAACTTTTTTATTCATATTTGAAAGATACTTTTCAAGTGCATTTTGAGCAGAGCTTTGTACTTCCTTATATGAATATACAATCTCTATGCTTTTGTCTTTGGTTTTTTCGGGTTTTAGAATTTTCTTTTTCATAAAATCACCATACGATAAATTTGTTTATACATCTATATGAAACAAGCTGTAAAATATGCCTGCATATACTTGATGACATAAATAAAGAGGCGGTTAACAACATAACTAAAGAGGTTGATACACGAAAAACAGTGAAAGGAGCCGAAAACTGTTTCAACGATAAGAAGGTGACAAAGAATTATATACCAACCTCTTTAATTATGCCGTTAATCTCACTATGTAAACAGACTCCGCATTTATATATAACCAAATGAAAGAAGGATGAAGAAAGGGTTAAATTGCGGAGCCTGCTACATTAATATATATACTTAAATGAGTGCCGTAAATTTCCAATGAACCACTCAGCGAGGTACACTCTGCAAATATATTTTCAATGTCTTCTGCACCGGATGGTATTACCGGAGCTTTTTCCAAAGCCGAACATCCTATAAATGCATTTAAAAGCATTGAAGCATTTTCGGGAATTACAGGAGCCACCTTGAGATTGAGACAATACCAAAATGTGCCAACCATATATTTTCCTTCGGGCGGAAGCTTTGGAGATTTCACAAGATTTTTACATCCCCAAAAGGCTCCAGTCAAATTATTAACCGGTGATCCGTTTATGCTATAGAGCATATTTCCGTATGATGTTTTGTTATGATCCCGAACAGTAACACCCCAATTCATACCAACATAATCGTTTAACCAGGCACCCTCATATCCACACTGATATCGATATTCGTAATCACCGAACACATAAACATCTTCATTATTAAATGTAGCAGGGAATTCATCTCCTGCTTCGTAGATTGCGGTTGCTTCCGAAAAGTCGCCAACATCAGGCTCGTTTTTTGTGGCTGAAACATAGTAAGTACCGCCTTCGGGGATTATACCTGAGTGTTCGGTTATATATTCAACCGAGGATACATTGTAATTGAATGTACCTTCCCACGTTCCTATAACACTGCTGTCAATATCTTCTACGCTGATGGAAGCTGATGTTTCAGTTTGCGAACCATCAATTCCCGGTTCAAGTATGCCATCAAAAAATATGCCAAGATCAATTTCATCATCATTTTCATCGCATATAAGCGTTACATTCTCATCCGCAGTAACCTCCAAAGCAGTTTGAGAATTCCAAGTGCCAACTGCTGATACTGTTTCGGTTTCTCCCGGTGCCATTACAAGAGGAACTATGAGTTCATAATATGAACTTCCGGGTGATGAATATCTCACAGTTGTGCTGTATGCGCCTACCGAATTATTGAATGACGGCACAACAATGCCAACCAACACCGCCATAAAAACTATAAATGCTTTTTTATTCATTAATATCTCTCCTCGTATTTTTATTTTTTCTTCATCCTGATTAATACCATAGGTAAAAAGAGTACAGATATTTCAATTAATCTTTTTAGCTATAACATCAATAAAACTTTTCAAAGCGGACGGCATATTCTGCCCATAGGGGTTCCACCTTCCCGACTATCGCCCGGACTATTCCCATTGCGTGCGACGCTTTTAACGCTCCGGCTGTGGCTGAACAGAAGTATCATTATTGCAATTTTAAATTGACTATGTATCCGCTTTGAGATATTTATATAATAAGACTTCATCAGCCTACAAAAATGCACCTTAAAGATGCATTTTGGTAGATTGATTAGTCTTTAGTCATGAACCATTCAAGTTTAATATCACTTTCTTTTTTCAAAGTTTTAACATATGTATCGAGTTTCAAAACAAGGTGTAAATACTCCATTAAATGTTTAGAAACTGCATCATCCAAAATAAACAAACATTTGCTTATTTCTTCTATGCAAATCTTTGTCGGGCAAGTGCAATCAGATATGAGAAAAACCAATGACACATCCAATGCATTGCTTAAAGCGATTAATGCATCCACACGCGGATAATACTTGCCTGTTTCAATGTTGGAAAGAGTATTATCCGATATATTAACTTTTTCAGCCAATTTGGCTTGTGATTTTTCCTATGTTCTCTGATTGTTTTTACTTTTAAACCAATTAAAGCTTTATCCATATGTCAGACACCTCTTTTATAAAGATTTTATCATTTGTTTGATACTTTTAAAATAACGCACTTTGGGGAATTTATTTAAAATATTCATTAATATTCACAAGTTCTTGGGAGGTGCTCTGATATTGTAATTTTTTGTCATTATTCATCCTTTTTTCGTATTTTGATACAAAAAAAAGAGCATATCCCAATTGTTGCGAGATATACTCTTTGTAATTACCCAATGCTATGTTAGAATTATACAGGCATTCAGTTCAAATAAATTTTATTATAAATTGTTTTTATCAACAGTAAAACTATTTTCAAATCCAATATTAATATATTAAATCTCGTTGAAAATACAATTGCCTTGTAATTACCAATACTTTTTCCAATTAGGGTTCAAAAACCTCATAAGAGCTTCCATATAGAAATAGTCACCCCATATGTTACACTCATCTATGCCAAGATTTCCAGCATAGTAGTATGTAGCGTGTTTCAAAAGTCCGTTGGATTTTGGATCATCTTTTGTGGTGTAACCTTCGATTAGAGAATTCATAATCTTTTCAGCAGTTTCCATATATAGCTTCCTGTGCTCATCGTCGAGAGGCATTATTTTACATGCTTCCAAAAGACCGCAAACTGCAATTGCCGCCGCAGAGCTGTCACGAGGTTCGTCACCGCTTGTGAAGGAAAGATCCCAATACGCAACATAGTCATCAGGAAGATTGTTGACATAATAATCAACTATAGAACAGTAGTTTTTCATTATGCCATCCTCTTTACAATGAGAATACGCAAAGGCGGGTCCTGTAACGCCCCACGCCTGACCTCTTGACCATGCACTTGAATCGGAACGTCCCTGCTTCGTGCCACCTCCAAGTCTTTCACCGGTTTTTTGATCAAAATAGAAATTCTGGAATGTGGAACCGTCATCTCTCACAACAGTGCTTAGTGTGGTGTTCACATGAGCAATAGCCTTGCGTGTGAATTCAGGCTCACCAGTTTCTTCTCCTGCCCAGAATAAAAGATGGACATTCATCAGGCAGTCGATAATAAGCCTATACAGTTTTGGATCCTCACAGTCAGCATCTCCTGCCAACTGAATAAACTGACCCTTTTCTCTGAAACGATTGGCAAGGACCCTTGCCGCATCAATAGCCTTTTGTCTCATATATTTGTCACCGGTTATTTTATATCCAGCAACCATTGAAAGAGTAAACACAAATCCAATGTCGTGGTCATTCATACCAATCATATTATCCACTCGGTTAGCAAATGAAGGAAGTAACTTTTGAACAGTATCTTTATAGATGTTGTCACCTGTAAACTCATATGCCAGCCAAAGCATTCCTGTCCAAAAGCTTTGTGTCCATCCTCCTTTATTTTCTTGTTTACCATATATACCATCAGTACTTGCGGCACTTGGGAATCCATCGGAATATTCAGGAATAGCCTTTCGTATTTTATGAAGTGCATTGTCAATAGCATTCTCAAGTTGAGATTGTGTCAAAATTAAAAGATTATTAGACATTTCGTTTTACTCCTATCAATATTTCTTCTTATGATTTATCAATAAAACAAATCAACATATTGTTCATACAAAATCATGCATAGGGTCGCTCTTCAAACAATCTATCATCAAGAACACCATATCCTTGATATAACGCTTCTCCACATATAGCCTTCTCCATTATTGCATGCGAAAACTTTGATGTACATACACATCTATCTACGTTTGTGCGGTCAACATCCCAGCCAAAAATAAATTTCAGTATCATATCTGATGTATCTGTACCAACGATATGAAACAAATTTTGAAACTTAATAATATTAGTATCATCGTGCAACATTTTTTTCAATCCGGGATCAAGAAGCCACGAGTGACATACAAAAGCCTTGTATTTATATTCCGGAAAATATTTTTCAAAAAACTTCTTTGCTGTGTTTATAGATTTTATACAATCTTCATTATAAAGTGGACCAACACTAGGAATGTGTATATCAATAATCGGGTCACCTTTAACAAGAAACTTTTCAGGAACATCCTGCCTTGCTGTTGACATACAAAATTGAAGCCTGCCAAGTTTGAATAGATTCATTTTAAAATGATCTTTAAGCCAATTAAGCTCTCCAAGATATAGTTCTTTTTTTATCTTGCTCCATGTTACAGTCCAGTAAACAACATCCGACAAAGTATCATATAAGATTTCCTCATCTATATCCATATCTTTATATTTCTTTTGCAGTTTTTCGCAGAAGAACAAAAATGAGAGTAAATTCCTTTTTCCGTCTTTTTCGGAAATATCATATTTATCTATAGTCAATTCCGCATTAATCTTATACTCTGCCAATGCATTGTCAACCAATACATCATACTCTTGCGGAAAACCGAGTTTATCATACCACTTTTTTATAGTTTTAGCGACTGTCATATATCCTCTTCCTTATCTGCATTTATTCTTTGAGAATCTCATGGTCCAGCTCTGTAGTTTCAATCGCTTTGACAGATATTTATCTTCAAAATCTCTTCTTTGAATCCATCCCTTCATTGAACAGTCTCTGACTTGAGGCAAAACATCCAAAGACGGCATACTTTCTCCCGGAGCAACAATAACATTGGTTTCTCCGCACAAAACTGCCATAGCTGCTCTCAGCCAATCTGCAGGTCCGATAATAGTGCCATCCACATCAATTTTTGTGGGAAGAAATGTTTCAAATGACATTTTTCTTGCAGACTCTCTTATGCTGTCAGCACTTAAAGTTATCTGTTCATTAATGGCGTATGGTTCCTCTAAAAAACCATATACTTTGGAGCAAAGATGTTCTTTTTTTCCGCACAACAAATCCCTGCATGCCAAAAACATATCAGACATAGAAAACGAATTTGGAGAAATAACCGGAAAGAATTTACTCTTTATTTGTTTATATAATTCCGGTATAGTATCAAGTGTTATTTTTCTTTCAGGCTCAAGAGAAAGTTCTTTTGCTAATTCACCATATGTTGTTATTCTGAATCTTTTATCATTTTTTAGAATTCTAATCATCTTTTTAAGATTGTTGTAAAATTTCTCACTTTCTTCAACGGGACGACGTTTGCATTCTTTCCAATTGCCAAATTCATTAATATTTGATCCATCATAGTTCAATCTATCCCAAAATTCACTGAACATGCTAAAATTTGGATGAGTGTATATAACTACTCTGTTATTTTTAGCAAATTCATCAGCAAGATTTTTCAAGTGTTCCTCGTCACAGGTAAAGAATGACTGCTCCATACAATATGTATACAATACATTATAAATATTACAATAATATACGCCCTGACCGTCATCTGTGTCGCAATATGTATCTGTGTAAATTGGAATTCCCATATCCGAGTAGGCATACATAGCAACATATGACTTTTGGTTTCCGGGAGGACATGCCGCATAAATTTTTTCTATTCCCGTAGCATGCTTTATCATATCAATAGCTTCTGTTTCCTGTTTTATAACGAGATTCTTTGCCTCTTCAAAATCATATATGTCGGTATATTCATTAATTGTTGGATGAAGTGAATGTCCATAACTGTGAGAAGAAATCTCATGCAGCTTTAAAGCTTCTATGACATCAGTTCTACCCCAGTTTTCTAGTTGTTTGGCAAGTAATCCAACCATGCAAAAACAACCTCTTATTCCCTCTTCATTCAAAATTTCTGCTTCTCTAATGATGGCATCCGCCGCTACACTTGAAGTAAAATCCTCTGTATCAAATGAAAAAATAATATCAGTCATTGCAAAATACCTCTTTTTATTAATGCAGGGGTGTCTCATTATTTACACCCCTGCATTATATTAGTTTTATTATTCGTTATTTATTTCTTTAATGGAACAGGGTTATCTAACGATTTCCAAAGCATAGCTCTAACCCTGGCCGTATCACTGACACTGTTCTTCAAATCAACACTGTATGTTTTTTCGCTTCCTGCTAAAAGATTAATCGGTAAAAATACAACTTCTTCAAGTTCATCACCATTGTAGCAAGCATAAATTAAAAGTACATCATCAGGAAGAATGGAATTTTCCTGGGCTTTTGAAATTTCAATACTTAAACTCTTTCTGTCAGCACTAATTGAAAAATCACCAATATAGTCAGCAATCTCTTTGTTTGTTGTAAATACAAAATCTGTTTTTTTGGATATAGCTGTATTTCCTGTTGTCAAAGCATCAGAAACAGTAATAACATATGTTTTTTCAGCTTCAAGATTATTTGTAGGAATTGTTATCGTTTTTGCCTCTTTGTTATATACTAATTGTTCAACAACCATACCGTTTACTGTCACATTTTCTGCTGTGAGATTATCATATGCTTTATCAAGAGTTATGCGAACACTTTCAGAAAGCTGTGAAACAACAGCATCATCTGCTTCAACATATACATCTCCATCTTTTGAATACTCAACAGATGCTAATCTTGGATTAGTAACGTACTTTCCGATTTTTACATTATCAAACGAGAAGGATTTTCCTTTATTATCAGCAGGAATTTGAACTTTTACAGCTTCAATTCCGTTTCTGTCTACAAGGAATGCATCTGTTCCCTCACTCACTACTACCCCATCCAGATATACTTTTACATACTTTGTTGTGAGATTGGTCTCAACCATAAGTTTATGCCACTCGCCAACAGGGAAAATTTTATCGGATGCACCAATTTTTCCGTTGGAATCAATTACAAACTTGCTTCCAATTCCGCCCATCCATGCATATGAACCGGAACCATCAACTTTTTTTCCTTCTGAATCGTAGTTACACATAGGAACCTCAAGATTCATATATGCACCTTCATCATTACGCTTTATATCTGCTTCAAATGCAATCACTTCATCATACAATGCTGCATTATATCTAAAGTATATATCATTATAAAACGGTTCTGCATCTGCATTAGAATTATATTTAGCGGGTATCATTGTAAAAGCACTGTCATTTAATCCGTCAGGACCAATTACATCCTTATCCACCTGCATCCATTTACCATCACAGTTTACATTATTACGGCTGTACTGTGTGGGATTATTAATCCATGATACACTTTCAAAATTAACAACGTTGCTTTCATTTCCTGATATTACTTCAACCTTGTGCTTACCGAGATTGGGTGATAAAGTAGCCGTATACATATAATCTCCGTTGTTGATTACATTATCTGATATTACTCCATCAATTTTTACTTCCGGCATTTGAGGAGCAAATATTTTAATTAAAACATTTTCGTTTGTAATTTCAGCATTATTTTCAGGAGAAAGAATCTTCAACTTAGGAGCTACAGGGATAAATTTCTGAGCAACAATGCCGTCATATGTATTTGAACCATATTTTACACCTGAAAGTTTGGCAGTATATTCCTGACCTATTTTCAAATCTTCGGGCAAAGATATATAAGCTTTTGTTCCTTCAATAATAACTTCAACATCTGTTTCTTCTCCATCAGTCACAATTTTGGCACTTTCAACTTCAACTACGTCTTCAAATTCAACTATTAACTTCGAAGCTGCAGCTGAAATTTCAATTGTTTCCGATGCGTCATTTAATGTTTTGCCAAACATATCAACATATCCGGTTCCGCTTATCGACGGAAGAGCATTGTAGTGTGTTGCACTCATTTTCTTTAGAGTTACAGTGCTTCCTACTGAACATCCATATCCGAATTCTACATATACCTGTGAGAATATTCCGGTAAAGTCAGAATCTTCTCCTTTGTCAATTTCTACACCGTTAACAATATATTTTCTGGTTACCGGCTTTGCATCAAGATTAACAATCATTGTTAAATCAATATCACTATTTGCTTCGTAAGCAGTATTGGTCATCTGATTTTTGCTATAGTCAAGCACTTTATCACGAATGCATGTACTTGGAGAACCATTATCATACATGAAAACTTCTGCATATGTAGCAGGATCTGAAACTGAAAATACCCAGTTGAATACCATTTTACCTGATGTCGGATAAACAGAATTGTTTTTTCTTAAAATAAATCTGAAATAATTCCCGGCAGTTGTCTGACGTTTCATAGTCAACGCTGTTCCATCTGTATTAGTATACAGCCATTGGTTAGCAGAAGTATCAGTTGTGGAATTTGTTGTTACAAAGTCCATGCCATTGTCATACTTTCCAGAAGCTTTTCCTGCTTCTGGAAGAGTGTTACCATACAAAATAGATTCATAATAATTGGTAAACAGTACATTTTCACTTATCGTTTCTGTTTCTCCGTTTACTGTCGCATTGATCGAAACCTTATGAATTCCATATGAATATTTCTTCATTTCTTCCGCGCTTACAGTAATTTCAAAAGCTGTGTTTCCAACGCTTAAATCGGCAATTTTTTCATCGTCTATTAATAACGAAGCTTCTGTAAAATCAACAGGTAAAGTACCTTTAATCTTGAACGCCTCCGACGAGTCAACATACATGTCCGAATACACATTGGTAAATGAAAGTGACGCCGTTTGCTCATCGGCATCTGCAATCATTGGGATTCCAAACATTGAGACAGTAAGTAACAATGTCAGGAATAAGGATAGAATTTTTTTCATAGAAACATCTCCTCTAAAAATTTTTTATATATAACAGTATCATACTGTTATTTTAAAGTCCATAGTTTTGATAATAGCATACATGTTTCAAAATCACTTATAAAACTGCTTTCAAGATGAAATTTGTCATATTCTACAGGAAGATTCAGAGTTACACTTTCCTGCCAAGACTCTGTGGCGGCAGGCACGCTAACAGGTTTTATGTTTATTGCCGCGAGACGCTGATTATCGTATGCAGTAACCACAAGCCAACCTTTACATGAATCTGTCATCAAATTTTTTAACGAAAACAATGCAGTCAAATCTTCTCCGGACTTCAATTGACTTGACAAAATACATTCATCTCCGGAAATTTCATAATTCACATCAACAATTCCGAAATTAGCTGTCATTACGCTAAAAGACTTCTCCATACGATAAACCGTTCCATCGCTCATATATGCATCAATTCCAAATTTGAAATCAGCATCACCATCTAACGGTTCATTAAGCGTAATTATAATATTACCATTTTCGTCAACTATAGCTTCCTTAATTTCAATTTTTGCTCCATTGTTATATAAATCAACAGAAGAGCTAATGTCGCTTACGTTTTTCATAGTAGGCACAGGAACATTGAACTTGATTGTTTTAGTATCCAACAAAATTGTATCTTTTTCTGCTGTTACAAATTCTTCTTGACCTTCCGGCACATACTCTATTCCATCTATACCGACTATTGTAATGTCATGTGTTACATGAATATTATCCAAGGCAAATCCAAGATTCGAACCTGTGGTACGCACATAACCCTGAAATTTAAGCTGCATAATGTTGGCTGTTTTTGTGTTGGAAACATTGTCCAAAACAATATCATCATCAATATACAGCGACTCTTTTTGTCCGGGAATATCTATAATGTGCTTTACATGCATCCATTCTCCAACCGGATACTCATAGTCTGTACCGTATATTTTTCCGTTTTCTCTAAACATTTCCTTTCCACCGAAATTGCCCCAACCTTCCGTTGTGCTTTTGGTTTCCAGCTCAAAAACTCCTTTTTGAAGCATTTTTAAATCATATTCAAACACAACCGTTCCAACCCAATTTACATCAGGTAAAGGTTTATACCAAAAATATGATTCCGCACCCGGATTAGTATTTTCAGCAATCTCTTCAACAAAGAAACCAAACGCTTTGTCATCTCCACCATCGGGACCTATAAAATCATTCTTGAAAGTAAGTTTAGCATCCTCACCACTTGAATTCTTTCCTACATTTTTATTGCTGACGGCTTGAAAATGTGAAGTAAATTCAGTAGCATCAGTATTAACAATGTACGCACTGTTTCCTACTGTAAAATTAACTGTTTGTGTTTGGACATTAGTTTGATTGTCAGCTACAACATTTAGCTTATGCTTTCCGATGCATAAAGCATCGGAAAGCATAATTTCATCATTTCCAGTTGAGGTCAATGACAAGTGAATATCTTCATCGATCAATATATTGATATCATACCCCGCTTCAATATTCAAAATAATTTTATTAAAATCCTTATCAACGATCATACCATTTTGCGGATATGATACGAGAGATTCTGACTGAACCGCGAATACCGGCAACGAACCAATAATCATTATCAAGCCAATAAATACAGTGACTATTCGTCTATAATGCATATTCGCTCCTCCTTTATTTGTATGCTCTAAACTCCGTGATGGAATTCCACGCAGATCCTGCCGTGTTACCGTTTCCTACAAGTCGTATATACCGCACCTTACCGGGTATAGCTAAAGTATCATAATCATTTGTCTTTCCTGTTGACATACCGTCGAAAACTCTTTTAAAATTTGTTCCATCTTCTGAATACAACAATTCAAATTTTGTTTGTCTGAGTTTTCCGTCGTAAAATGCAATCGCAACACCGCTTATATCCATAACTTCTCCAAGGTCAAACTCAAACCACATACCGGTTCCGTTTTGGGCATACCTTGTTTCCATATTACCGTCAAGTATTTTATCCGGTCCATTTTCTTCTTGAGGAATAGAATATCCACTTGCTGCCACAGGTCTTATAAGATTATTGGGTGTACCCACATATGGAAGCTCTGTAGACAATTGGTTGGTGATATATATAGGTCTGTCCGTAGAAACATTAAATGTAACCTTACACTCTATATCTTTGAATCCATCAGCTTGTATCTTTATAACGGCAGAATCGGCTAATGTTTCAGCTTGAGACACCGTCACAGTTCCCATGTCAGAAGTTGCACTGACAACGGGAACATCTGTTGTGCCATATGGAAGCTCCACAATATAGCTTCTACTTCCAGGCATAAACGACTCAACAAGTTTTCCATTGATATTAACAGATGTAAATTGTGGTTTCTTTTTCACATTACCGTCAGGAATTGTCCAATCTTTTATGGGAGTATACTTATGAGGCTTGTATATGTAGTCTCCCTCGGGAGAAAGCTTAACAGAAATATAAATGTCCCCCGTAACATCAGGATAATGAACTGCCAATCGACTGTAACCAGTATTGGGATTCTGCCCCTCAACAACAGGTGTGGAAGGAAGCGGAGAAGCTTCCATAGCTTTAAGTTCATAACCCGGAACGGAACATACCACTTCCACCTGAAGTGTTTTTCCATCTTTTCTCAAAATTGCTTTCGAGTTATCTACAATTTCAATCTCAGCAGGAGTTTGCATAAACCAATATACTTCAGAACTACTCTTCAGACTTAGTTCGTCTTGTACTACCAAAGTGCTTCTGTCGTCACCAAAATAATAACCCCTGATATACTTTGTAACATCTCGGGAGTATGCGTCAGTTAAATCAAATGCCGCCTTTGCTCCTTTTGGTTTGTTCATTTCAAGGTCAATAAGCTGTGCAAATGCTTTTAACTTCTGACCGTAATAGTTTTTTGGATCAACCTGAGGATTGATTACCAAGCAGTTTTCACCTTCAGGACGTTTACGGTACAGATAATAACCGTGAAGTCTGAAATAGTCCGGCAATGAATAATCATCTCCGCCATAGTCAGAAGCCCATACTATACCGTCCGACTCAAACACAAACTCACCAAGATCCAGCATATCATGCGCAACATTTGTCCATCCTCCGTGGAATCCTACAAAAGTTGGATCGGTTTCTTCAAATGTACTCCTGAACGCACCTGATTCGCTACTATAAAAATATCGGTCAAGATCTTCCCCGGACAAATCCATATTTTCAAGACCTTTATCAACCACTGCTTTTGAGTAATAATACAATGACCTCAAATCATATTTTGCATGTGCAAGCAGTTTGTGCCGCCTGCCCATTTCTGCTTGTACCGGATCATTATACCGATATCCAATGAATTCT
>JAFQBA010000112.1 GCA_017416845.1 Clostridia bacterium | reverse complement strand
ATGACCTCCTTTTGATTATTTTATATTGCAGTTGGTAGCCGCAATTTAATTATATCAAAAGGAGTTTTAATTTCCAAGATTTATAGCTAAAAGCTTTATCGAACCCCCGGACAATCCGGGGGTTTTCATATACAAGCTAAAGAAAACATGCTGTAAAACTTTTTTCAGCATGTTTTCTTTTCGTTTTTGTACTAATGATTGAATTATGTCAAAATCAGACATCAACACAAGTTGCACTATTTTATTAAATTTCTGATTCGTTTATAAAGCAAAAACGTCAGTCCGGAAATTACAACACCTTTCAGCAAATTGAACGGAACAACACACAGAAAAACAAGATCAGTAACAGAGTTTATTGAAGAGTGAATTTTTGTTCCCATTCCAACAATTGCTTCAATCGGAATGTTAAGCGCCGATGAATATGCAGGTATCATGACATACAAATTACTTAAAAAACCAAATATAGTCATTGTTACGATACCAACAATCATTCCGATGGTAGCACCATTTCGGCTCTTTGTGTACTTGTATATCAATGAAGCCGGCACAATGAAAGCACATGAAGTCAGAAAATTTGAAAGCTCGCCAACGCCACCGGTTATTGTTCCGTCGATAAGAAGATTAATCAGGTTTTTCAAAAATTCAATCAGAGCACCCCAAAGAGGGCCCATGGCAAATGCTCCGATTAACGAAACAACATTGCTCAAATCAAGCTCATAAAACGGTGGTGCAATGAAAGGCAAGGGAATCTTGATTAAAAAAAGAATTGTTGCCGCTGCAGTGAGCATTCCGACCGATGTTAATTTTTTTGTTGAAGCTTTCATTTTGAAACATTTCCTTTCCGAATAATTTTTGGACAAAAAAAGCCCTGCAAAAATGCAGGGCAAAACAACACAACAAATGCTATCTTCTTTCATCCGGACTGTACCGTCGGCTTCGGAATTTCACCGAATCAACCAAGAAAGCTCGCGGGCTTTACCGCCGGTGGGGAATTGCACCCCGCCCTGAAGATTTATTATATTATATCATAAAACTATTAAATTGTAAACATATTTTTGCAATAAAATGCAACAAATTAATATGCTGAAAAAATTATGTAAGGCAACATATATTCGGCATACCATTTTCCGTTGGATTTATACACATAGAAAGATACCTCATCAACATCGGAAGCAAGTTTCCCATCTTTGGAAACCTCACACACAACCTTTCGCACATCATCTATTGATACCCCGATTAAACTGTATTCATTTTTCATGGATGAAACCGGGCTTGAACTTGCCTCGCTTTCTCTTATGAAGCTGATATGGAAGCTGTAATTTTCACCAAAATATTTTTCATCTCTTCCTATACACCTGTTTATTTGCGAACTGCGTCCGGAAAAAGGCTGACCGTCAGCTGTTGTTATATCCATACTGTTTACAAGTTCACATTTTTCACCGGGAAACATGAGCTGCTGCAAGAGTTCACTGTCATCATCATTCACAGCTTCATTTATTGATGATACAAGTGCTTCGGGTGAGCTTTGATCGGGTTTGGCAAAAAATGTGTCATATATTAAATATCCGCCTATGCCGATTACAGCCACAACAAGCAGTGCTATAATCGAACGTTTTAGCTTTTTGTTGCTCTTTAATGCTGAAAGAAAGCTATTCCGATTTTCAAAGTTCGATTTAACTACATTTGGTTTTTCTTCAGTGAGCTTTGTATCTACAGGTTGTATTTCTGTCGGGTTTCCGCAATTTGGGCAAAACTTTGTTATGTCAAAAATCTCATTTCCGCAATATTTACAATACATAGCAGGATACCTCCTTTATGCCGGTCATTTAACAGCATATTAAAACTTTTTAATCCAAATTTTTTCACTTATTTGCCATGACCGGATTTTCGCTGTCATCCTTATAATCAGGAAAAGCATTAAAATCTACCAAAGAATCAATAAAACATCCTCTGAGCCATATATCTCCATCACGATATTCAGTGATTATCGAACCTTCATCTGTCACTACCAATGATTCATCATTTGACATTGACTTGAATTTATCATAACTATCTTCAAACATTTCGCTTCGGTCATTTGTGAGAATAGCAATTGAAGCTACATAGCAGTCAACAAAAAAATCCACTTCCACCTGTGAATTCTCATCCGAAAATGAAGGTGTATAGTTTATATACATAATATTATCAGTTTTATCATCCGTTAAAGCAATCATAAGATACTGATAATCTCCCTTTTTTAATGCAAAAGGATAAGCATTCATTCCATCACCGTCAGAGTCTTCTTTTTTTGTAACGGAAATCTCGGGCAAATCAACATCTTCAATTTTGTTCCATTTTTCAACAAATTCATCAATTGTCATATTAAACATTCTTATTCCATCTACTTTTACGGTAACCGAATTTGAAGACTCTTTATTTGCGAATTTGTTTATAATTTTCGGAACAAATAGTGCAATCACAACAGCAACAACAGCTATCAATGCTATTATAATTATTTTTTTGTACATAGCCAAAAAGCTCTTTTTTGCCGGAATTTGATTACAACAAATATCAGGTGTTTCACCACCACAATTCATATCAGGATTTCCTGTCTGATTTTCATCATTATATATATTTGTTTTTTCATTAATCATTACTCATCGAAGTCCTTTCACATTAAATCAACATGGAAATGTATTTCTTTCTGACACTTTTGATTCAAGAATAATTCGTTCAGCCTCACGGTAACGAAGTGCATTATCTTTCACATGTTTTCTGATAATAATTCCATATATGGAACCGATAACCCCCACAGCGGCGCCTATTATGAGATTATACATCAATGAAGCAACATCCTCGCCGGGGTTGCCGTAAGCTTCAACAATTCCGCGGGGCTCCGTTTCAAAAATTTTTGCGTTATTAAAGCTTTGTCGTGCAACATTAAAATTGTTTATTGCAATAATAATCAAAACCAGTGCATAAATCAAATAATATGTATCATCCGAACAATCGCTCAAAATCATGATGGAAATCACAATCTGAGCAATTCCGACAACAAGCCATATTATCCCTTCAATCCGAACTTTCTGTGCAAGTCCTTCCATAAGTCTGTATGCATTCCACACACTGTGATTATTTTCAAGAAAAAGAGGTGTCCCGGTTCGTTTAACATAAGCTTGATTTGTACCGGTATAATTGAGTTCTCTGTTTTGAAATACAGTCTGACTGTTTGATACATTAACACGTTCACGCCTCAATGCCAATCCACATTCCCTGCAAAAATTTCCGGCTCCACTGACAGCCGTGCCGCAATTGGGGCAAAAATTAATCATGTTCATATCTCCCTCCTTGATTAATCTTACCACCTTTGTGTCTTATTGTCAATATTTTCGTCTTATAATCCATGTTAAAAATAGGATTAATGTATTAAAATAAACAAGAGGTGATGCACTTGCAAAAAATTAATTACGAAAAACTCGGTCAAAAAATAAAAATGCGCCGAAAAGACAAAAAGCTCACGCAAGAAATCCTTGCAGAAATGTGCAACATTTCCACCGGATTTCTCGGTCACATTGAAAACGGGACCAGAAGTCCCTCGCTTGAAACCTTGTTCGGCATAGCAAATTCTCTTGATTGCGGTGTTGATTATTTTCTCTTTGATTCATATTCGAAAAATGATGCTTTTTTGTGTGCGATTGGGGAATCGGTTCGTCAAAAAAGCGAAAATGACTATAAAAAACTTTGCAACACAGTGAAAATACTTGCCGAACATATTGATGAAATCTAAAAAGACTTCCTGCTTATTTTACTTTAAAATTAGCAGGAAGTCTTGGACTTTTAGTCCGGAATATATTTTTTGTGATGCTATTGTTTTCATTTATAGGGTGTTATTTTGTTCCCTTTCAATTCATAGCCATATGTTGTCTCAGTATTTACGGCATTTTTTGCCAGATGAATTCTCACATCGCCGTCAACAAACACAAATTTGCTGTTTTGCGAAAACATATCTCCCTCACATAAGATGAAACCACGCGCCTCATCATATCTCACTATCCAACCAAGACAATAGTTGAAATATGGATAGAGAGTCTTATCTTTCACGTTAAACGAACAATCTCCTATTCCGACAAGGAGCTCCTCAACACCGTCGCCATCAAGATCACGGCAAGTGAGTTCGGAGTTTATTCTCCTGTTCTGAGGGTATATCACTTCAAACGGATGATTATTGTCATAGTAAAAATCATGGTTAAACGAGTGTCCGAATTCATCATTTAAATTCAATGTAAACACTCCGTCATAGAGATGCATTTCTGCTTCAACAGGTGTTGAATGGTTTTTTCCCATTAAAACAGTTGCCTTAACACTTGTGTCAGACATAAGCGAAAGCAAATGCCATCTCCCTTTCCCACTGAAAATTGCAGCAGTGTTGACATTTTCATATTCACTGTAATCAACAAAGCCTTCCGATACCATTGTGTTTGTGAATCTTATCAAATCTCCGGAAGTGTCATCGGAATAGCTTTTTTCAGATTGATTGTCGGTCAGATCGGATTTTTTCGATGAAGTTGCTCCCGAATTTGAAACAGCTAAAATAATTATTATAATCAAAGACAGCACAAATGCAACACCACAAATACCAATGCACATTTTTTTGCTCGAAAATGCCTTTTTCACATCGGAAACACTTTCATATCTTTGCATCGGGTCGAGCCTGCGGCATTTATCTGCAATTTTCAACAGTTTTCCTTTTATTCCGGATGTATCAAGCAAAGCTTTAAGAGTAACACCGAAAGCATATATGTCCGTTTTAAAATCCGTTGGGAGCATTCCGTATTGTTCAATGGGCGCATAACCAAATGTACCCATTATTTCGGTGTCTTTTTTGATTGCGGTTCTATAGATCCGTGATATATCATAATCAGAAAGCCAGACATTGCCGGAGTTATCCATGATTATGTTATCGGGTTTGATGTCTCTGTGAATTATGTTTTGTTTGTGCAATGCATCAAGAGCATCAAGAATCTGACAAGATATATTTTTTATTTGCTTTTCCGAGAACTTTTCGTTTCCGTTCAAATGTTCAGAAAGCGGACGTCCGTCAATGAAGTCTGCAATGACAATGGTTTTTCCGTTAAACATAACATTGTGAATAGCAGGAACATTGGGATGATTTATCTTTTGAAGTGTTTTATATATTTCTCTTTTATCTTCTTCAAAAATATATTTTATAAATTTTTTTCCGCATGGGTCTTCCATAAGGCAGATTTGTTTTTTTTCGGTGGTCTTTATGACCCCGATTTCTTTTAGTGTGTCAAAATCGAGCAATTTCTTTAATCTCCTTGCATTTTTCTCTTATATATAATATAATCATTTTAATAATCATAATGGGAGGTCATCCTATGGCTGCAATTACCGATAATTTGTTAAAGGAACTTAAAAACACTTCAGACATTGAAGCTTTTTTCAAAACTCATGAAATGGATTTTCTGCACAAAACAACAGCAGAATATCTCACTGAAATTCAAGGTGTCAAAGGAATAAGCACTTCTTCTGTTGCAGAAGATTCCGGTGTGGGTGAATATACATATAAAATTTTCAAAGGAACAAAAAAGCCTTCCAGAGATATTCTAATTGCAATTGCTTTCGGAATGAAACTTTCACTTGAAGAAACTCAATTTGTCTTGAGAATATCAAAATTCGCCGTTTTAGACTCCCGTGACAAACGGGATGCAATCATTATTTACGGCATTACACATGAAATGACCGTATTCCAAACCGATGATATGCTTGATGAAAACAATCTTGTCACAATAAACTGATGCTATTTCAAAGAGGCTGCCTGTTGACAGCCTCTTTGTTATTTGCAATTCTTTTCGATGTTAATCGTCAATGTGAATGTTTGTGACTTGCTTTTTAAAACTCCATTTCAAAAAGAACGGGTTTTAACGCCTTAACAGACGCCTTGATGTCGATTATTCTCTGATTGAGCGAACCCTTAAACCGAAGATTGAGTTCGGTATTGTCTTTTTCATATTTTCCGTCAACCAAAACATCACACAGCTCAAGGAGTTTTCTTTTTTCCTTATCAAAAACAATTTGTTCATAGGTGTATCCGGAATATATCCAAATGGTTTTGTTGGTGTTTTCCTTCAATGCCAATGCAAGATGATATAATGCCCAACTTTGCTCAAAAGGCTCTCCGCCACTGAATGTAACGTTTGTGATTGAGCTTTGACAAAGTTTGTCATAAACCTCACCGAGAGTTGTCTGAATGCCTGCATCATAATCCCACGTTTCGGGATTATGACAGTCTTCGCATCTGTGAGGACACCCACTCACAAAAAGCACATCACGAAATCCGGTTCCGTCAACAGATGATGAATTTAATATGTTCATTATTTGAATTTTAATGTCTTTCCAATCAGATGTCATGAGTTATCCTATCCTTTAGCTCCGCTTTCTTTGCACTGTTCCAGTTGTTAACACTTCCGACAAGGTAGCCGGTTATTCTCTGAATAACATCAATGTTTTCACTTCCGCAATTGGGACATGCTTTAATATCTTTTTCTGCATTTTCAAATCCACAGCTGAGGCAACGGTTGCGGGTGTGGTTAACAGAACCATAGCCAATGTTATATTTATCCATAAGATCGACAGTTTGCATTACACACTCCGGATTGTGAGTTGCATCACCGTCGAGTTCAACATAGAAAATGTGTCCGCCACGTTCCATATCGTGATAAGGAGCCTCGATTCTGGCTTTGTGTTCAACAGAGCATTTGTACCAGACGGGGACATGTGAACTGTTGGTATAGTATTCTTTGTCGGTTATATCTTTTATCATTCCGAACTGTTCGCGGTCCTTCTTGGTAAATTTTCCGCTAAGTCCTTCGGCGGGAGTTGCCAAAAGACTGTAGTTAAGGTTTTTGTCGGACGATATTTCATTTATGCGGTCACGCATATAGGAAACAATTTTAAGACCAAGTTCCTGTGCTTCCTCGCTTTCTCCATGATGTTTTCCGGTGAGTGCAATGAGGGTTTCCGCAAGACCGATAAAACCGATACCGAGAGTTCCTGTTTTAAGAAGATTTTTAACCTGATCATCATAGCCAATTGATTCGGAGTTTTCCCACATACCGCTCATGAGCATGGGGAACTGCTTTTTAAGGGCTGTTCTCTGGAATGAATAGCGGTCATAAAGCTGTGCTGCAGCAATGTCAATGCATTTGTCGAGTTTTTTGAAAAACTCTCTGTATCTTTCATCTTTATCGGAAATATCACGACATTCAAGAGCAAGCTTAACAATGTTAATTGTTGTGAACGAAAGGTTTCCTCTGCCGATAGATGTTTTTTCACCGTGACGGTTTTCAAATACCCTTGTTCTGCATCCCATTGTTGCTGTTTCATAAAGAAATCTTTGAGGATCGTTAATATCCCATTTTTCGTGCTGATTGTAGCTTGCATCAAGATTAAGGAAATTGGGGAAAAATCTTTTTGCCGTAACCTTGCATGCAAGTTTGTAGAGATCATAGTTTTTATCGGTAGGCAAATAGCTTACGCCTCTTTTTTTCTTCCAGATCTGAATGGGAAAAATCGGAGTTTCTCCATTACCCACACCGCGATATGTTGAATTAAGAATTTCACGGATTATGCATCTGCCCTCCGCAGAAGTGTCAGTACCATAGTTGATTGAGGAAAAGACTACCTGATTTCCGCCACGGGAATGAATCGTGTTCATGTTGTGGATGAATGATTCCATTGCCTGATGAACACGGTTAACAGTGAGATTCATTGCATGCTGAACATAGCGTTCCTCTCCCTCAAGACCGTCTAAAGGAACATTAACATAATCGTCAAACTCAGCATTTTTATGAGCAGACAGATCTGCACCCGTGAGTTTTTCAACTTTTTCAAGTTCTTCTATAAAGGTGTATCTTACATATGGAGCAAGATAAAAATCAAAAGCAGGAATTGCCTGACCTCCATGCATTTCATTCTGAATTGATTCCATGGAAATACACGCAATTATTGCAGCAGTCTCTATGCGCTTTGCAGGTCTTGATGAGCCGTGCCCCGAATGAAACCCGTTTTTGAGAATTCTGTCTAAAGGATGCTGTATACATGTGAGAGACTTGGTTGGATAATAGTCGGCATCATGAATGTGGATATAATTACTTTTAACATAATCTTTAGCCGTATCTGAAAGAAGCATATCGATAACAAAAGGCTTGGAGCTTTCGCTGGCAAACTTCATCATCATGCCGGCAGGGGTGTCGGTATTCATGTTTGCATTTTCTTTTGTTACTTCATTTGCAATTATGTTCACAATACCCATGTAGGTGTCGTAGGTCTGTCTGCCGCGGGCAACGTTTCTTTTTTCGCGATAGAGAATGTATGCCTTTGCAACATTTTTATATTGAGATTTCATGAGCTCAACTTCAACAAGATTCTGAATCTCTTCAACACTGATTATATCATTTTCAAGATTTTGAATTTTATCAGCAATCTTATCAGCATATTCTCTGTCATTTACAAACTCGTGATTCATAGCCTTTAAAATTGCATTTACTATTTTGCTTTTATCGAAGTTTTCAATTCTTCCATCTCTTTTTCTTATTGTACTTACCATTATATACCCTCCTTCGAACACAAAATATTGTGCCTGCAAAGAATATTTAACCATATATGTTGTAATTTGTCAATAGAATTTATATTAAATTATTATTACAAAAAGAAAAGCAGACCATATGGTCTGCAAAATCTTTAAATTATTTAATTACCAAGGAAAGAACTATTGAAGTAGCAATAAACAGTACGGCAATTACCGAAGTACATTTTGCAAGTATACCGTCAAGAGTTCTTGCTTTATTCTTTCCAAAGAAAGTTTCAGCGCCGCCGGCAATAGAACCGGAAAGCCCCTGCTGAGCACCGGACTGGAAAAGAACAACAAAAACCAATAGCACTGCGAGAATAACATGAACTATTGTTAAAGCCATTTCCACAAAAAACACCTCCAAACAATTCTAATACGTACATGACATTATAACATATAAATTCTATTTTTGCAAGAGTTATTTTAAAAATAAAAATATTTTTATTCGCCCGAAGTTTACATTTTTCTCGCATAGGATTGCATATAATATATATGAGGTGAACAACCCATGAAAATTATAGTGTATGCTGATATGTTGTTTCTGATAAACTTTATTATAAATATAATTATACTGAAAATAACCTCTATTTTTGCCAAAACCAATCCAACTCTGCTACGGTTGATTTTTGCCGCGTCATTGGGAGCGATTTATGCTTTATTTATGTTTTATCCGAATCTGAAATTACTGTACATATTTCCTGCAAAAATTACGATATCTGCATTAATGGTTATAATAACAAATCCAAAATCGCATTTTTGGAGATTGTGCAAACTATGTGCGGTATTCTATCTTGTATCATTTACTTTTGCCGGAATACTTCTTTCTCTGATATACTTTACTAATTTTGCAAGAGATGCTTCACCGATTATCAGCAACGGAATTTTCTATTTTGATATTTCGTTGAAAAATCTTATCGTAACATCTGTCATATCATACTTACTTATAAAAATAGCATCCGCAATTTTTTCACGAAATAAAATGCTCGGAATACGAACTCTTCAAATAATAATCGGAGAACGCAAATGTATTCTTAACGCTCTTTCCGATACAGGGAATTTACTGACCGATCCTTTATCAAACCGGCCTGTAATAATCGCTGAAAAATCAGGAATAGAGGCTCTTTTTCCGGACGGCGTGCCTGATTGTGAATTACACGGAAGTTTTAAAGGCAATTTCAGAATAATCCCCTATTCCTCACTTGGAAATTCTTCGGGTATTATGGCCGGATTTGTACCAGATAAAATCATAATAGACGGCTATGAAACCGACAATGTAATTATAGGAATCAGTAACAATGTTTTGTCAGCAACGAATGAATACAATGCACTGTTTAATCCAAATATATTAAATACCGGGAGGTCATAAATTATGCAGATATTTACCAATCTGCCAAGCAGTATTAAAAAAATATTATATGCCATCATATCTAAGCAGGAAGTTCACTATATCGGAGGTGCAACCAGTCTTCCGCCGCCGCTTTCAAAAGAAGATGAAGAAAAATATATTGAAATGCTTCTTTATGACAAAAAAAATGCTAAACCGATACTCATCGAAAGAAACTTAAGGCTTGTTGTTTACATAGCCAAAAAATTTGAAAACACCGGCATAAATATTGAAGATTTAATTTCTATCGGAACTATAGGTCTTATAAAAGCTATCAATACATTTAACCCTCAGAAAAAAATCAAACTGGCTACATATGCTTCAAGATGCATAGAAAACGAAATTTTGATGTACCTTAGAAAAAACAACAACAAGCGCATAGAAATATCTATAGATGAACCGCTTAATGTTGACTGGGACGGAAATGAGCTTCTGCTTTCGGACATTTTAGGAACAGACTCTGATATTGTTTATCATGACATAGAAAATGAAGTTGATAAGCAACTCCTGTCAATAGCTTTGGAAAACCTGTCTGAACGTGAAAAAAACATTATGGAATTAAGATTCGGGGTAAAAGGCGGAGTTCAGAAAACCCAAAAAGAAGTTGCCGACATGTTGGGGATATCGCAGTCATATATATCAAGACTTGAAAAAAGGATAATCCAACGAATGAAAAAAGATATTGCAAAAATGATATAAATAAGCAGGAATTTACTGCAGGTAATTCACGAACACAAATACGTTAACACTATGCTTAGGGAACCAAATTATTAATAATTTCTTATAAAGTAAAAAAACCTCATTATATTTCCGGTGTTGAAATATAATGAGGTTTTTTTACTTATTCATAATCTTTACACAAAAGTGCTCTGATATATCCTCTGTCCTTGTTCGTTGAATCAACATAGAAACCTCTTCCGTAATAAAACGTAATGAGAGATTTGATTTTGGCTCCGGTGTGAAGTTGAATCTGTTTAACTCCCAAAACTTTCATATTGATGTCAACAAGGTTCATGAGAGCCTTTCCTATGCCAAGATTTTGGAAATCGGGACTGACGCCAAATCGGCTGAGATATGCGGTTTCTCCATCTACAGAAACCCTCACACTCCCTACAACCTTACCATTAATATACGCAACAAGAACAAGATTGTTGGTTATATCATTTATTATATCTTCGTCTGTCTCGTGAAGAGCCGCAAGAGGATAGTCTGTTGCTGCGAGCTCACGATATTTCAAAAATGCTTCAAGTGTAATATCTTTAATCTGCTGAACATCATCGAGTGATGCATTTCGAATTTCAAATCCACTGTTAATCATTATTTTTTCCTTTCTGTCAATTAGTCTGCCATAAGTGTTGCCATTACGGCTTTTTGAGCATGAAGTCTGTTTTCGGCTTCATCAAAAATCACACTTCGGGGACCGTCTATAACAGAATCGGCGACTTCATATCCACGATATGCAGGTAAGCAATGCATAAATATAGCATCCTCTTTTGCCATGCCGAATAATTTGTCATCAACCGTATAATTCCCAAATATTTTAATTCTTTCCTGCTTTTCACTTTCCTGTCCCATGCTTACCCATGTGTCTGTCACAACAATATCCGCACCGGACACAGCCTCTGCAGGATCTTCTGTCAAAAGAACCTTGCACCCGGTTTTAGCAGCAGTTTCTTTTGCATGATCTATACATTCTGCATCACATTCATAACCTTTGGGAGATGCAATACTGATGTTCATTCCAACCTTGGTACATCCGTGAAGAAGTGAGTTTGAAATATTATTTCCGTCACCGACATAACTAAGGGTGAGACCTTCAAGCTTACCCTTGTGTTCGTAAATCGTTTGCAAATCAGCAAGAATCTGACATGGATGGAGATAATCGGTGAGACCGTTTATGATGCTGATTTGACCATATTTTGCAAGATCAAGAACATCCTGATGAGCATATGTTCTTATCATGATACCATCGAGATAACGTGAAAGCACATTTGCGGTATCATAAATAGTTTCACCTCTGCCAAGCTGAATATCATTACTTGACAAAAAGAGAGCCTGACCGCCAAGCTGATACATGCCTACTTCAAAGGAAACACGGGTTCTTGTTGATGATTTTGTAAAAATCATGCCGAGAGTTTTACCTTTTAAAATATGATGAGTTTTTCCTTCTTTATTCTCTTTCTTCAGTTTAATCGCAAGCTTTAAAAAATTATGTATTTCTTCTGTTGTACAATCATAAAGACTGATCAAGTGTTTCATAACAATTCTCCTTGAAATTCATTCATTATATTTGAAATGCATTTAACAAATCCATCGATATCTTCTTTTGTAACAATAAGAGGCGGAACAATGCGAAGTACACTATCCCCCACACTGCCTGCAAGATATTTATTTTCCAGAAGTTTTGCATTAACAGCTTTGCCTATAGGTTGTTTGAACTCAACGCCTATCATGAGACCGAGGCCTCTGATTTCTTTGCATTTGTCGCCAATTGCCTTTATAAGTTCTGCTTTGAAATACTCTCCGAGTTCCAGAGAATTTTCGACGAGTTTTTCATTTTCTATGATATCAAGTGTTGCAAGTCCGGCACAGGTTGAAAGAGGATTTCCGCCAAAGGTTGTTCCATGATCACCGGGAACAAATGCTGATGCAACAAAATCTTTTGCCAATAGTGCCCCAATAGGAACCCCCCCACCGAGAGCCTTGGCAGAAGTGAGAATGTCTGGTTCGATGTTAAAATGTTCATAAGCAAAGAACTTACCGGTTCTGCCTATGCCGGTCTGAACCTCATCGACAATCATGAGAATATTTTTTTCATCGCAAATTTCCCTTATCGCGGAAACAAAGTCAAATTCAAGAGGTCTTACACCGCTTTCACCCTGAACAAGTTCAACCATGATTGCACAGGTTTTATCATTAACTGCTTTCAAGAGAGCATCTGTATCGTTTGCATCAATGTGAACAAAACCCGGTGTGAGAGGCGCATATGGCTTTTTGTATTTTTCCTGACCGGTTGCAGTAGCTGTTGTAACCGTGCGTCCATGGAAAGAATTATTGAGAGTGATAATTTCGTATTTATCTATCTCCTGATTATAAAAATATTTTCGTGCAAGCTTTATTGCACCCTCATTTGCTTCTGCACCGGTGTTTGCAAAAAACACTTTGTCAAAGCATGTTTTATTACAAAGCTTTTCGGCAAGCAACGCCTGGTTTTCAACATAATATATTGAAGATGTGTGAAGAAGTCTGGAAACCTGGTTTGTAAGAGCTTCTACGAGAGCAGGATGGCTGTGACCCAGTGCACTAACTGCAATACCTGCGAAAAAATCTTTGTAAACAGTGCCGTCATAATTTGTAAGCTCTATACCTTTTCCATCTTTAAACATAAGCTTTGTGCGTTCGCCGAATGTATTCATATAATATTGTTTGTCAAGTTCTATTATTTTATCAAGCATAATTGCACCTCCGTTCTATAATGAATAATTATACATCTTTTTATCCAATGATGCAATGTATATTTTATACAAATTACTGATATTTTTCCCATGATTTGATGTATATTAATAATGAGCACTTACGCTCTCGCTGTATAATATTCATATTATACAGCAATTATACAATGTATTAAGCATTTCAAAATACCTGCACATAATAAAAGAAACGTGCATATACTTTTACAGAAAGGATGATTTGTATGAATTCACAAAACAGTTCGGATATATTAAAAAAACTCATTAACGAATCCAAGATATTAAAAAACAATCAATCTCCAATTACCGAGGATGAAATTAAAAAGAGAATTTCAGGGATTGACAGAAAAGCCGCAATAAACAAATTGCGTTCACTTGGACTCGGCTCCATTGCTGATAAAGTAAATAGTTTATCAGATGAGCAGCTTGTAGACATGATTGGAAAAAATCCGGGTCTATTAAAGAAAATTAATGACTTTATAAAGTAAAAGGAGGAAAAGTATGGCTGATGATTTAAACGCTAAAATACAGTCACTATTATCCGATCCCAATGCAATGAATATGATTTCATCGTTACTGGGGAAGAATGAAGATAAAACAGAAGAAATTACGACACCGGATAATGATTTTTCCGAAAAAATCACTTCAGCACTTTCAAACTTAAATACCGGAAGTGACCGCAGAATAAATTTGTTAAATGCCCTTAAACCATATATGAGACAATCACGATTATCAAGCATTGACAAAGCCATTAAAATACTTAAACTTACGCAAATGACATCGTTATTTAAAGATCTATAATATTTTAGGAAGTGAAGCTGTGTATAGAAGATATTACGACGGATACGCAAGAGTCAGAAACGACAAAGAACCGGGAGAGGTATTTGTTCCTCAAAGCACAGCAAATACATATAAAAACGATAAATGTGAACTTGAAAAAAATAATTCTGATAATTGTTGTATCGAATGTAATGACAATCCTAAGAAAAAATCATTATTTTCCAAATCATTTGAGCTTGACGATTTAATTTTAATCGGAGTGTTGATATTTATACTTTCAGATTCGGATAATGACGACCAAATTCTGCCTCTTATTATAGGATTTGTATTTTTAAGCGGATTAATCTAATAAAAAACTCTTCCAAAAGTACAGCTTAACGCTGACCTATGGAAGAGTTTTTTTATTAAATACTAATCCTATTTATTTTTCAGATATTCATCAATTGCCTCTGCGGCAGATTTACCTGCACCCATAGCAAGAATAACAGTGGCAGCTCCCGTTACCGCATCACCTCCGGCATACACCGCTTCTTTTGTGGTTTTACCGTTGTCACCTTCGGTGATTATACCACCCCATTTTTGAGTTTCAAGACCATTGGTGGTGGTTTTGATAAGCGGATTTGGCGAAGTGCCTATTGCCATGATAACCGAGTCGCACTCTATTTCAAACTCACTGCCTTCAATTACCTCCGGACATCTTCTGCCACCTGCATCGGGTTCACCAAGCTCCATTTTCACACAAGTTATCGCTTTTACAAATCCGTTTTCATCGGGAAGGATTTTTGTCGGATTGGTGAGAAGTTTAAAGGAAATACCTTCTTCCATGGCATGTTCAACTTCCTCTTTTCTGGCAGGAAGTTCCTCAAGTGAACGACGGTATACAACAGTGACTTCATCGGCACCAAGACGAAGAGCAGATCGTGCAGCATCCATGGCAACATTACCTCCGCCGCATACAACAACCTTTTTGGCTTTTTGCACAGGTGTATCACTGTCTTCGTGATATGCCTTCATGAGATTAACTCTTGTTAAAAACTCATTTGCGGAGTAAACACCTTTAGAGTTTTCACCCGGAATATTCATAAACTTGGGAAGTCCGGCTCCCGAACCAATGAAAACTGCCTCAAAACCTTCGTCATTGAGAAGTTCATCAACTGATATTGTTCTGCCGACAATGGTATTTGTTTCTATTTTAACTCCTAAATTTTTAAGACCGTCAATTTCTTTGGCAACAATCGACTTCGGAAGCCTAAACTCAGGGATTCCGTATACAAGAACTCCACCCGGAGTATGAAGGGCTTCAAAAATTGTTACATTATATCCATTCTTAGCAAGATCTCCTGCACACGCAAGCCCTGCCGGGCCGGAACCAACGATTGCAACATTGTGTCCGTTTGATTTTGGCTTATCCGAGAATTCACTGATGTTTGCATTATGCCAATCAGCAACAAAACGTTCAAGTCTTCCGATTGCAACAGGCTCACCTTTGACACCACGCACGCATTTTCCTTCGCACTGATTTTCCTGCGGACACACTCTTCCACAAACTGCAGGAAGTGAACTTGAAGCTGAAATAATGGCATAAGCTCCTTCAAAATCGCGCTTGGCAACCCTTGCTATGAAAGATGGAATATCTATGTGAACCGGACAAGCACTGACACAGGGTTTGTTTTTGCAATTAAGACATCTTTGTGCCTCATTCACGGCTTGCTCTTCGGTGTAACCAAGTGCTACTTCATCAAAGTTTTTGCGTCTCACATCGGGACTTTGAGAGGGCATTTCGTTTTTCTTTGGTGACATATTTGCCATTTATTTCACCTCCATTTTAAACAAATTGCAAGTTTCGTCATGTTTTTTTCTTTCAAAATCTCTATACATTGAAGAACGTGCAATAACTTCATCAAAATCTATAAGATGACCGTCAAATTCCGGCCCATCAACACATGCAAATTTTGTTTCACCACCAACGGAGAGTCTGCATCCGCCACACATACCGGTTCCATCTATCATTATCGGGTTCATGCTCACAATTGTTTTAATGTTAAATTCCTTGGTGAGTTTGCAAACGAATTTCATCATCATAAGTGGACCGATGGTGATTACTTCATCATAGTTTTCACCATTTTCAATAAGCTCCCGGAGTGCATCGGTAACAAGCCCCTGTTTTCCGGCTGAACCATCATCAGTCATAAGAACAAATTTTGAAGAAGATTTTTTAAATTCATCTTCCAAAATAACAATATCTTTGTTTCTGAATCCTACAATTGAGTGAACTTCACATCCGTTTTCAAAGAACTTTTTAGCAACCGGATAAGCAATTGCACAACCTACCCCTCCACCAACAATGGCAACTTTCTTTTTGCCGGTTGTGTTTGTGGGGTTACCGAGAGGTCCCGCAAAATCGCAAATATATTCGCCTTCATTTTTAAAGTTAAGCTTTTGGGTAGTTGCTCCTACAACCTGAAAGATAATTGTCACGATACCGTTTTTGCGGTCATAATCTGCAATGGTAAGCGGAATTCTTTCACCGTTTTCATCTACACGCAAAATAATAAACTGACCCGGCTCAGCTTTTTTTGCAACCATGGGTGCATATATGTCCATAAGGGTAACATTGTCATTTAAAACTTTTTTTCTTGTTATTTTATACATAAAAACCATTACCTCTCTTAAAAGAAGTTTTAAAATTATTTATTTATAATTATACATTTTCATTATATTATATCACAATTCATTCCCAATATCAATATAATAAAATCCCACTCTCATTTAAAAAGAGTGGGATTTTTTTGTGAATTTTAGTATAAAATCAGATAACACCCATAGCCATCATAGCTTTTGCAACTTTCATAAAGCCTGCAATGTTTGCACCTGCAATAAGGTCATAACCAAGATCGTATTCATCGGCAGCTTCGGCAGAAACCTTGTGAATGTTAATCATGATATCTTTAAGCTTTTTGTCAACCTCTTCGGCAGTCCAGCTATATCTCATTGAGTTTTGGGCCATTTCGATAGCGGAAACAGCAACACCGCCGGCATTAACAGCTTTTGAAGGAGCTATAACAATATCATTATCTTTGAAAAGTCCGACTGCATCAGCTGTGGTGGGCATGTTAGCAACCTCTATATAATACTTTGTGCCATTGCCGATAATTTTCTTTGCTTCTTCCATGTCAATTTCATTCTGAGTAGCACAAGGCATACAAATGTCAGCTTTAACTTCCCAGGGTTTTTTGCCTGCATGGAATTCACATCCGAATTTTTCAGCATAGTCCTGAGCTCGGTCACGACCTGAAGCTCTCATTTCAAGCATATAGTCTATTTTTTCTTTTGTAACTATTCCGTCGGGATCATATACATATCCATCAGGGCCGGAAAGTGTTACAACCTTACCGCCAAGTTCTGCAACTTTCATTGCAACACCCCATGCAACATTACCAAAACCGGAAATTGCAACCGTTTTCCCTTCGATTGTATCTCCAAAATGTTTAAGAACTTCGCATGTGTAATATGTAGCACCGAAGCCTGTTGCTTCAGGTCTGATGAGAGAACCGCCGTATTCGAGACCTTTACCTGTGAGAACACCATTTTCCCAGCTTGATTTAATTCTTTTATACTGACCGAAAAGGTAACCAATTTCTCTTCCGCCAACACCGATGTCACCTGCCGGAACGTCAACATCAGGACCAATGTAACGGTAGAGTTCAGTCATAAAGGACTGGCAAAATCTCATGATTTCAGCATCACTCTTGCCTCTTGGGTCAAAATCAGAACCACCTTTACCGCCACCAATAGGGAGACCGGTAAGACTGTTTTTAAATGTCTGTTCAAAACCAAGAAATTTTATAATGCCGGAATAAACAGAAGGATGAAAACGCAGACCACCTTTATAGGGACCTATTGCAGAGTTAAACTGAACTCTGTAGCCTCTGTTAACCTTGATTTTACCATTGTCATCGACCCATGGAACTCTGAAATAGATGAGTCTTTCAGGTTCAACAATTCTTTCTATAAGACCTGCCGCCTCAAATTCGGGATGCTTATCTAAAACCGGTTCTATTGATTCAAGAACTTCCTGAACAGCCTGATGAAACTCAGGTTCACCGGGATTTCTTTTAATCACTGTTTCCATTACTTCTTCAAGATAAATACTTTTAAAGCTCATTTTACTTTCCTCCATACAAATACTCTTCTTATAAATTAAAACGATGGATTAATTATATCACTGTTATATTAAAGTGTCAATAGTTTTGCAAGTTTGAGATTTCAAAATTTCAAAATTTTGTCATTTTATCCGAAAAAAGAATACAAACATCACATTTTTTGAAACATTTGTGATGTTTGCATTTCACTTTTGCGTAATAATCTTTTCAACATTCACGTGAACAGTATCTACATATATAAGACAACAATCATCAATCGCCTTAATTACAGTATCCTGAATTTTCATACATGTCTTTTTTATGTCAATACCGTAATCTATACATATATCAATTCTGAATTCATTATCGCCGTTACTATGATAATAGATAACTTTATTAACATCTGCAACACCTTGAATTTTTGATACCTCGTATGCTGCAATCTGGCACAGTACCGTATCAGAAATTTCAAAATCTCCTCTATAACCGTATTTAGGACGTACTATTGTTCTTTCGGCTTGAGCAGATTTATCAAAAAAGCCGTTGGCAAGTTTTTTTATTGATGTAAGCGGGTCAAGAAGATAGCCGGAAAAAGTTCTTTTTATTTCAAATGTCGGTACAGGAATCACATGCTTCCCGTATACAGAACGCATAAGATTTGCTTTTTCAATCTCTTCCGGACTGGCAACATCTTCAATATGAATGTGTTTTTCAACAGGTGCAACACCTATTCTGTCAGCAATCAGATTAACCATTCTCTCACTTGTTCCAAGTATAAGAATTGAATCGTGCCCTGATTTGATTATTGCATCTGATACCTCTTTTGCATGAATCTCATCATTAAAAATAGCCCTCAGCGTAGATGCATACGGATGTCTTTCCTTCTTCGCAGATTTCCCGGCAAGCACTTTTCCGTCACATATAAGGAGTCCGTCATCTACAATTAATTTCAGATTGTGTAAAGCCGCTACGCTAAGTGCTCTGTAGCTCTTACCGCATCCGCTTTTTCCTGAAAAACCTACTGTTCTCATTGTCATTCTCCATACTTATTCATCTTATAAGACAACGTCATCAGAGAGTCACTGAGATGAACATTTTCAACAAGCACATCTCCCGGAAGATCCAAATCTACATACGCAAAATTCCACAAAGCTTTGACACCGTTTTGCACAACTTCATCTGCCACCTCGGTAACAGCTGTTTTGGGAACTGCAAGAATTGCTATATCCGGTTTTTCATGCTTGATAAAATCCGACAGTTCCGTGTAGTCTTTCACAGTTATACCGGCAACTTCTTCGCCTACAACATTTTCATCAGTATCAAAAATACCACAGAGTTCAAAGCCTCTTTTAGAAAACCCTCCGTAGTTAGCCAATGCTTTTCCGAGATTTCCGGCACCTATAATTATTGTTTTATAACCATTATTCAACCCTAATATTTTGGTTATGGAATCATAAAGCATTTCTACGTTATATCCGTATCCCTGCTGTCCAAACCCTCCAAAACAATTTAAATCCTGCCTTATTTGAGAAGCAGTTACGCCCATCTTCTCACTGAGTTCTGTAGAAGAAACCCTGTATATTTTATTATTCAATAACTCTCCGAGATATCTGTGATACCTTGGTAATCTTCTGATTACAACAAGGGGTACTTGTTTTCCTGACACTAGGATTCCTCCTTTTATTTATTTTTAAATTCATTGTGTTTATTTTTGATTTTTGCTATAATACCATTGCCGCTTTGAGCTTTTTCTTTCATTTTCTTTATAAACACATTATAGAGCTTTAATCCTGCAAAACTTATTAAACCGGTTATAACAAACAAAATTACTGCCTCAAGATACTTTCCCTCGCCAATAAAGTTCCCGCCTACTGTTGATGAAACAACAGATGGAATGCGTGCGAACAACGTTATAGACAAAAATTCTCCTAAAGTCATTCTTGTAAGGCCGATAAAATATGTCAACAAATCTTTGGGAGTTCCGGGAATAAAGAAAACTACAAACGCAAATCGCCTCATTTTTTCTTCTGTATTGATAAATCTAAGTTCATTAATATTTTTAGACGAAACAAATAGTTCAACAAGCTTCAGTCCAAATTTTTTCGTAAGAAGAAAAATCATGGCTGAACCTATTGCAACCCCTGCCATGCAAAGAACTGTTCCTACAAACCATCCATACGAATATCCCAAGCCGATTTCTATAGCTTCTCCGGGAATCAACGCAATAAATACTTGAAGTATCTGAAGACCGACGGCAACCAAAAATCCGAATGCACCATATCCTTGAATATACTCCTGAAACTCAACTCCGCCTTTTGCTGTACTCATAAATTTAACTATGATAAAGTATGTAAGAAATACCATAAGAAGAACAGCAACAACAAGGGATGTTACCGCTACAATGCGTTTGCGTTTCAGCAATTTGGAATCATTGCTCTTATGCATATTTATCACCGTCCTTTATCAACATTTTGTATACAGTTAATACTATTTCAACGAAATAGCCTTTTTGGCTTTGGCACAAATAGCTTCTGCCGTAAGTCCGTATTCTTCAAACAGTTCAGCAGGTTTTCCTGATTTCCCAAAAACATCTCTCGTTCCGACTCTGAGCATCGGTGCAGGAGCATTTTCACAAAGGACTTCGGCAACAGCACTTCCAAGACCACCAATAATATTATGTTCTTCACAAGTTACAATTGCGCCTGTCTCTTCAGCTGCTTTTACAATTATATCTTTGTCAATGGGTTTAATTGTGTGAATATTAACTACCCGCGCGTTGATACCTTCATTCTTAAGTAACTCCGCAGCTTCAAGTGCTGTACCAACCAAAAGTCCGGTTGCAACAAGTGTTACATCATTTCCGTCTTTGAGCTGAACACCTTTGCCGATTTCAAATTTATAATTATTATCAAAAAGCACAGGTACACCAAGTCTTCCAAATCGGAGATAAACCGGACCATCATGTTCAACAGCAGCTTTAACAGCCGCTTTAGCCTCAGTATCGTCAGCAGGATTTATGATAATCATATTCGGCAAAGTTCTCATAATTCCCATATCTTCGAGACACTGATGAGTAGCACCATCTTCACCTACAGAAATACCTGCATGTGTAGCACCGATTTTAACATTAAGATTTGGATAACAAATAGAATTTCTTATCTGTTCAAAAGCTCTGCCAGCTGCAAACATTGCAAAGGAGCTTGCGAAAACAATTTTGCCGCATGTAGCCAAACCTGCAGCGGTACTCATCATGTTTGCTTCAGCTATACCCATATTGATAAATCGATCCGGAAATTTCTTTTTAAAAACTTCTGTTTTGGTGGATTTGGAAAGGTCTGCGTCAAGAACAATAATGTCATGAGTTTCTCCGAGTTCTGCCAATGCTGCACCGTAAGATTCTCTTGTTGCAATTTTTTTGATATCAGACATTTACTTTCGCCTCCAGTTCTTTAATCTTCGCATTAAGTTCATTGCAAGCTGTTATGTAATCAGGCTCTTTAGGAGCATTTCCATGCCATGCGGCATTATTTTCCATGTAGGAAACTCCTTTGCCTTTTACGCTTTTTGCCACAATCATTGTTGGTTTGCCTTTTGTTTTTCTGGCATTTTTAAGTGCTGCTTTAATCTGATCATAATCGTGAGCATCAATAACAGCTACATTCCAGCCAAACGCCTCAAATTTTTTATCTATGGGAGTTGGATTCATAACTTCTGTTATATCTCCATCTATCTGAAGCCCATTAAAATCGACAAATGCAACAAGATTATCGAGTTTATAGTGCGGTGCAAACATTGCAGCTTCCCACACCTGCCCTTCTTCAAGTTCTCCATCACCAAGGATTGTATATACCCGATAGTCCTTACCATCAAGTTTTGCGGCAAGAGCCATACCGTTTGCTGCACAGATTCCCTGACCCAAAGATCCGGTTGACATGTCAACACCGGGCACACCTTTCATGTCAGGATGACCTTGAAGATAACTGTTTGTTTTTCTCAAAGTTACAATATCTTCTTTTGGGAAAAAACCTCTTTCTGCCAATGCGCCATAAAGAGCCGGCGCACAGTGTCCCTTAGAGAGAACAAATCGGTCTCTGTTCGGATTTGCAGGATTTTTAGGATCAACATTCATCTCGTCAAAATAAAGAACCGATAGAATGTCAGCAATAGAAAGCGAACCTCCCGGATGACCCGATGCGGCATTATATACGCCATCTATAGCGTGTTTTCGAATTTTGTAGGCTGTCAGTTCAAGCTGTGTATTACTGATCATAACCTGTTAACCTCCTTAGAAAATCTCTATTCCATCTTAAAACCCTTTCCATATACACTACGTGCTTCAGAAAGAATTATAAATGCGTTTTTGTCCTTTGTAAGAACATAATTTTTAAGTTGCGGAAATTGCCTTGATGACACCGCACACATAAGTACTGATTTGTCTGAATCAGAGTAAACTCCATTGGCATAAAGAGATGTAACTCCCCTATTCAGATTTGAAATAATAAACTCTGATATCATCTTATTCTCGTCGCTTATTATATACACAAGTTTTGAAAAATTCAATCCTTCCACCACAAAATCAACAGCTTTTGAAGTAATAAATAAGCCAAGAACAGAATATAAAACCAAAGTATAATCTTTGCTGTAAAAAACAGAAAGCAGTACAACTGAAAAATCTATAATCAATATCAGAACCGATATAGGTATATGATGAAATTTTTTTCGTATAAGAACTGCGGCAAAATCACTACCTCCGGTTGATGAACCCGAACTTATGACAAATCCTGTACCGAGTCCCAATAGAAGACCACCGAAAACGGATGATAAAAAAACATCATCTGTTACCGCAGGAAAATGCGAGAAAATTTCTATAAATACCGCAAGTACGATTGTAGAAAAAGCTGTTTTAATCATAGTATTGCGTTCCAATAGCTTATAGCCAATCAGAAAAAGAAGAAAATTAACTGCAATAACAGTAAACGACACCGGAACAGAAAATCCACTGTATAACACTATTCCAAGCCCGCTTGCTCCACCCGAAGCAATAGAGTTCGGAGCAAGAAAAAAAGCAACTCCAGCCGCCGCTGTGACAGCTCCTGTCACAGATTTAAAATAACTTTTCAAAAGTGTCACAAAACCACCCCTGAAGTTATCTTTGTCCATTATCTGTATTTTATTCTATACATCCAGCAACATCTATGCAAAATGATATAATCTCTTCAAGTCGTTTTATATCCTTTTTTATATACGTGTATCCAATGAGTGCTTCAAATCCTGTTGATATGCGATAATCTATTATATCTGCATTTTTTGCACTTGTATATGAATGTGCGTTTCTTCCTCTTTTAAATACGCTAATTTCCGCATCAGTAAGCCTGTCCTCTATTTTGTGAAAAATTTCCGCCTGAGCCTTGGCACTGACGTAATGTGTCGCCGCTTTATGAAGCTTTGATACCGGCATATTTACCTCACGCATAATATAGCTTCTTATATAAAGCTCGTAAACTGCATCACCTATATACGCAAGAGAAAGCGGTGAAACCTGATTTGGATTTATGGAAATATCAAAATCTGTCATATTATACTCTTTTCCATTTTACGCCGCCACGTGTATCTTCAAGAGCTATGCCTGCATCTTTAAGCATATCTCTGATTTCATCGGCACGTTTAAAATCTTTATTTTTGCGTGCATTGTTTCTTTCTTCAATGAGTGCTTCAATATCGGAATCAAGAAAATCATTTTTTTCTTCTTTGAGAATTCCGAGAACGCCCATAAGTTCTTTGATAATAGCAACAGCTTCATCAAGTACTTTTTTGGGTGTAGTTTCATCGAAGTTTGTGTTTGCATATTTTACAATGTCAAATATAGCCGAAATTGCATCAGCAGTATTGATATCATCGTCCATTGCCGCAATGAACGCATCCTTAAAGGATACGAGATCAGCAAGCGCCTTCTCTTCAGCTTTTACTTCCGGTGCATTTCCGGAAAGAAAAACGAGATTGTCTATACAAGTGTTTATGCGTTCAAGACCTGTTTTTGCCTGAGTGAGAAGCTCATCACTGAAGTTGATGGGATTGCGGTAATGTGCAGAAAGCATGAAGAACCTGATTACCACATAATCAAACTGCTTTACAACATCTCTTACAGTAAAAAAGTTTCCGAGAGATTTGCTCATTTTCTGATTATTTACATTGATATAACCGTTATGAAGCCAATAGTTCGCAAAAGGAGCATCATTGGCACATTCACTTTGAGCAATTTCATTTTCGTGATGTGGGAAAATAAGATCCTTTCCGCCCGAATGGATGTCTATGGTTTTGCCAAGATATCTGTTTGCCATGGCACTGCATTCAATATGCCAGCCCGGTCTTCCCATGCCCCATGGACTTTCCCATGCGGGTTCACCGGGTTTTTGAGCTTTCCAGACAGCAAAATCCATAGGATCCTGCTTCTTTTCTTCAACGTCTATTCTTGCACCTGCTTCAAGATTTTCAAGAGGCTGATGCGAAAGCTTTCCGTATTCTTTGAATTTTTTTACACTGAAATAAACATCACCGTTAACATTATAAGCAAAGCCCTTTTCTTCAAGCTTTTGAATGAGAGCAATAATAGCGTCGATATTTTCCGTGGCTCTGGGATGAACCGTTGCCGCATCAATTCCAAGACCTTTGGCATCGATGAAATACTCTTCGATAAATCGATCAGCAAGTTCTTTAACCGTAATGTTTTCTTCATTGGCTTTTTTTATCATCTTATCGTCGATATCGGTAAAGTTTTGAACAAAATTCACATCATAACCACGATATTCGAAATACCTTCTGAGTGTGTCAAAAATGATAAATGGTCTTGCATTTCCGATGTGAAAGTAATTGTAAACAGTAGGACCGCACGAATACATTCTGACCTTTCCGGGTTCAATTGGAACAAACTCTTCTTTTTTTCCGGACATGCTATTGTAAAGTTTCATTTTTCTCTTCCTCCAACTTCTCTATTTTCCTTGTTAATTCTTCAATTTTTATATACATTTTGCAAAGTTCCTGACTAACCGGATCAGGAATATGAATTTGGTCAAGATCTGCTGCAACTTTTTTATTGTTTATACGAACAACTCTAGCCGGAACACCAACACATGTGCTGTTTTCAGGAACCTCTGAAAGTACTACGGCATTTGCAGCAATTTTAGAATTGTCACCAACAGTAAACGGACCGAGAACCTTTGCACCGCTGCCAACCATAACATTATTCCCAAGAGTCGGATGACGCTTTCCCTTGTCTTTTCCGGTACCGCCAAGTGTAACATTCTGATACAATGTACAGTTGTTACCGATTATAGCTGTTTCGCCAATTACTATACCCATGCCGTGGTCAATAAACAAACCTTTTCCGATTGTAGCTCCCGGATGAATTTCTATTCCGGTAAAAAACCTTGAAACCTGAGATATCATACGAGCAATAAAATACAGCTTTATTTTATAGAAAAAATGTGCTATACGATGATTGGCAACCGCATGAATTCCGGAATATAGAAGAAAAATCTCAACAGGATTTCTTGCCGCAGGGTCTCTGCCCATAATATGAGAAACATTCATAACCGCGAATATGACAAAGAAAATCAAATACAAAGATAAAACAGAAAGAATTATGTATAACGCTATCATATTTACCCCCATTTTCACGCATATTTGCATACATATATTATTATATAAAATTTTTCGAAAAATTACAACTATTTTTTACACAATTTTATTGCCAAAAGTTTTGACTTTTTATATAAATCGTGATAAAATCATAAAAAGAGGTGTTTTTATGCGAATAAGAGGTACCAAAATTCCATCTTGCAGTATGTGCGAATATGCACTTTTGAGCATTGATGAAACTTTATTTTTATGTGATATTACAAAAGAAACAAAAAGTGCTGACGATTCATGCAAAAAATTCAGCTATGATATATGTAAATATACCCCCAAAAAGAAAAACCTCTTCGGAAAATTCTCCAAAGAGGATTTTGAAATTGATTAACATTTTTATACAAGCATTTTTTTCGAAAGTTCAAGAGCTTCTTTTATTACAACATGCATATCGTAATACTTATACATTCCTAGTCTGCCGCCAAAAACAACGTTTTCTTCTTTTTCGGCAAGCCTTCTGTATTTATTATATAATTCATTATTTTTTTCATCATTTATCGGATAATATGGTTCACCGGTCGAATCGAATTCGGCAGGATACTCTTTTGTGACAACAGTTTTCTCCTGCGTTCCGAATTCAAAATGTTTATGTTCAATTATTCTTGTATACGGAACGTCAAGGGAAGTATAATTCACAACAGCGTTCCCTTGAAAATTATCCTTGTCCATAACTTCTGTTTCAAAAAGAAGTGATCGATATTCAAGTTTCCCAAAACAATAATCATAATATCTGTCTATTGTTCCCGTAAAAACAATTTTATTTGCAAGCATCCCGAGGTTTTCTCTGTCACAATAGAAATCCGTATTGAGACGAACGTCACTTCCTTCAAGCATTTTTTCTATAATGCGTGTGTATCCTCCTTGCGGAATACCCTGATACCTGTCATTAAAATAATTATTATCATATGTATATCTCACAGGCAAACGCTTTATAATAAAACTCGGAAGATCCTTGGGAGATTTTCCCCATTGTTTTGCAGTGTATCCCTTTACAAGCTTGGTGTATACATCCGTACCCACAAGACTGATTGCCTGCTCTTCAAGATTCTGAGGTTCATCTATGCCGGCCTCCGTTTTCTGTCTTTCAATAATGCTCTTTGCTTCATCCGGACTTTTAATATTCCATAACTTGCTGAAGGTGTTCATATTAAACGGAAGATTATATACCTCATCTCCGTATATTGCAATGGGAGAGTTTGTGTATCGGTTAAATTCAGCAAATGAATTGACATAATCCCACACATATTTATCATTTGTATGGAAAATATGTGCTCCGTATTTATGGACGTTTATACCTTCAATTTCTTCGGTATAAACATTCCCGCCAACATGATTCCGTTTATCAATAACCAGACAACTTTTTCCTTTTTTTACTGCCTCGTGCGCAAAAACTGCTCCGAATAAGCCTGCTCCTACTATCAGATAATCGTACATTTAATCGAACTCCTTAAGTAATATTGGTTATATTATATATTAAAAAAACCGTATATGCAAGACAAATGCCTTATTTTAAATTATTAATTAATAAAAATCTTGCAATTTGCCAATATATGTATTAAAATATTGTATATAATTTTTAGGAGGTAATATCATGGAAAGAAAATCAGCATGGGAAAAAGTAAAAGACAAAAAGATTGTTTTCAGATTTTGTGATGATTATATCAAATTTTTAAATAATTCAAAAACAGAGAGGCTTTGCACAGCTTATTCGAGAAGACTGGCAGAAGCGGCCGGCTTTAAAGATTTTGACAGTGTAACACAACTTAAAGCAGGAATGAAAGTATACAAAATAAATCGCGGAAAAAACATTATTCTTGCGGTTATAGGTAAAGAAAAAGCAGAAAACGGATTTAACCTTGTTGCAGCACACATAGACAGCCCTCGACTTGACCTTAAACAAATACCTCTTTATGAAGACAGCAACATGGCACTATTTAAGACGCACTACTACGGAGGTATTAAAAAATATCAGTGGACAGCAATTCCTTTGTCGCTTATTGGAGTAGCTGTTCTTCAGGACGGAACCGTTATCGATGTTAACATCGGTGAAAACGAAAATGATCCTGTGTTTACGGTCACCGACCTTCTCCCTCATCTTGCCGCTGATCAAATGGACAAAAAAATGCGTTCAGTTTTTACCGGAGAAGATTTGAATGTGCTTGCAGGGTCAATTCCGTCAGATTGTGAAAAGGACAAATACAAACAGACAATAATTGACATTCTCAAAGAAAAATATCAGATTGAAGAAGAAGACTTCATTAGTGCCGAATTTGAGCTTGTACCCAATTTCAATGCAAGAAGTCTCGGTCTTGATTCATCAATGGTTGCCGCATATGGTCAGGATGACCGTGTTTGTGCTTTCACCGCTCTTAAAGCAATAATGGAAACAGAGAAACCACAAAAAACTGCAATATGCTATCTTGCGGACAAAGAGGAAATAGGTTCGATGGGAAATACCGGTATGCAGTCTCGATTCTTTGAAAATTTCGTTGCACACCTCATTGAAAAACAAAGCAAGAACTATTCTGATATTTTACTCAGAGATTCGCTGACAAACTCTATGTGTCTCTCTTCCGATGTAACCTGTGCGATGGATCCGAATTACAAATCAGTTTCAGAACCAATGAACAGCGCATATCTCGGTGAAGGTGTTGCTTTTGCAAAATTTACCGGTGCAAGAGGAAAATCAGGTACCTCCGATGCAAATGCAGAATTCGTTGCAAAAATCAGAAAAATTCTCAATGATGCCGATGTTGCATGGCAGATGAGCGAGCTTGGCAAAGTCGATCAGGGAGGCGGCGGAACAGTTGCGCAATTCGTTGCAAATCTTGATATTGATACAATTGATTGCGGAGTGCCTCTCCTTTCAATGCATGCACCTTATGAGGTAGCAAGTAAAATTGATGTTTATATGGCTTACAAAGCTTATAAAGCATTCTATTCAGCTGTTTAATTCAACAGTAACATCAATATATAAAAACAACCCTCATTTCTGAATGAAATGGGGGTTATTGTCAAGTATGAGCAAATCTGTAAGCCGGGTTCTGTATTAGACAACTATCTATCTAGGATATACATTTCTGTATACCTCAAGCCACCCAAAAACAGCCGAGCAAGCTTTAGTGTTATGCTTGGGTGTTGCATCAAGTGGGGTTTACACGCCAATTCGATCTCCCGAATCGCGGTGAGCTCTTACCTCGCCTTTTCATCCTTACCACATAAGTGGCGGTTTTTTTCTGTTGCACTTTCCTTAGAGTTACCTCCACCGGGAGTTACCCGGCACCCTGCTCTGCGATGCCCGGACTTTCCTCATGCAGAGCCTTACGGCTTCTGCCCGCAGTTGTCTGATTTGCTCGAAACCTATAATATCATAAAATCTTTTCTTTGTCAAACTTACCACCAAAATTTTTAAAAAATTTTTAAAAAAACACTTGCATTATTTTATCATTTATGGTATTATATTTAAGTCATTTAATTAAACATGCCGGTGTGATGGAATTGGCAGACGTGCGAGACTCAAAATCTCGTGGTAGCAATACCGTGTCGGTTCGACCCCGACCACCGGCATATAAAAAAAGAGATTATTCATAGAATAATCTCTTTTTTTGCAATATTCTATAACCCCAATCGATTTATGATTTATGGATGGATATGAACATGAACATCAAAAACATGCTTATGATTGTGGGTTTCAATGTCTGTGCCATGACTGTGAAAATGGGAGTGAGTGTGAGAGTGCCTGTGACTATGAACCATATCACCATGACGATGTTTGTGAGTGTGAATATGTCCGTGTTCATGGTTATGCTGAAGAGCCATGCTGAACATAACGCCGAGAAACGGAGCCACCGAATAAAAGGCACTGGTTTTTGCGGCACCAAGATACAAAAAAGCCGCCATCATTGTTGGTGAACAATGATGCAAAAGAAGCTTTGAAAGCGGCACATTAATAGCATAGAGAC
Source organism: Clostridia bacterium (assembly GCA_017416845.1). Classification (GTDB taxonomy): domain Bacteria; phylum Bacillota; class Clostridia; order UMGS1810; family UMGS1810; genus RGIG1828. Next base: position 53,349 of record JAFQBA010000112.1, on the reverse strand, counting down.
CTGCCGCAAGAATAGCAAAGCCTGTTGCAATTTTCTTTTTGTTCATGTCAGATTATCTCCATAACTCTTTCAAATACTTCACCTATGTTTTCTCTTATTACCATGCTCGCATTGCCGTCATATTTTGTTTCGGACTTATTTATCATAACAATATATTTGCCTCCGAAATAGCGTACAAAGGAAGCGGCAGGATACACTGCAAGTGAAGTTCCGCCAACAATTAACATATCGGCATTTTCAATTTTGTCAATTGCCGATTCCGCAACACCGTCATATAGATTTTCGCCATAGAGAACAACCTTTGGTTTAAGCAAAGAATTACAGTGCTCGCACTTTGGAATGTTTTTGGTTTTTATTGAATCAAGAACAGTTTTCGTATAGGCTTTTTTTCCGCATGAAACGCAATAAAATTCCTCCGCTGTACCATGAAGCTCAATTACGTTTTTGCTCCCTGCTCTTTGGTGAAGACCGTCTATATTCTGTGTTATAACAGCTTTAAGCCTACCCATTTCTTCAAGGGATGCAAGGGCTTTGTGAGCACTGTTGGGCATGGCATCAATTATGAAATATTTTCTGTAGAAATCATAGAAAACATCCGTGTGTTGAAAAAAGAAATCGTGACTGAGAATCTCTTCGGGTGAGATGCCATATTCCTTTACGGTTGCATATAGTCCGTCTTTACTGCGATAATCCTTTACGCCGCTTTCGGTTGAAACTCCCGCACCGCCAAAGAAAACAATGTTGTCACACTCTTTTATCATTTTAGCAAATTCATTTATCATCTTTTTTTCCCTTTCTTTTGGGCTTGGTCAATTCGTAGCTGTCGGAAACCATTTTCATTATATCCTCACATGGAATGCTTCCGTCAAGAATTATGGAATTCCAGTGCCATTTGTTCATATGATAGGCAGGAACAACAGCATCAAAGGCAGATCGCCACATGTAGGTCAGCATCGGGTCGCATTTGACATTTATCCATATGTTGCCTTGCCGTTCATATATGGCGGCAAACATTTTTTTGCTGTCGTTGTGGCGCATTATTGTCCAGTTGTGATCACGAAAAGGATAGTCTTCATATGTATTTTTCAATGATAGGCAAAAGTTAATTGCATCTTGTCTTGTTTTCATATCTTAATAACATTCCTTCAACACATTAAGAATATCTTTGTGAGTCATATATTTGTATCCGCCGCCCTCATAGGTTGAGAAGGCAATTTTTTCGAGCATATCCTCCGTTGCACCAAGCTCTCGAAGAGTGAGCGGAATTCCAAGCTCTTTTGCAAAGCTTTCGAGGCATGAAATGCCCTCACCGGCAATCTCTTCTTTGGTTTTTCCGTCGGGATTTACATTCCACACGTTTTTGGCAAAGCGCACAAATTTGTCAATGCCGTTTTTATAAATATATCTGTAATACGGCATGGAAATAACAGCAAGTCCAAGGCCATGAGGACAGTCGGTGTAGGCACCAAGCTGATGCTCAATGTTGTGAACCTGCCAATCCTGGGTTTTGGAAAGTCCGGTTACGGAATTGAGACCGAGAGTTGCACACCACATGATGTTGCTTCGTGCTTCATAGTCTTTAGGATTTTTTATGGCTGTTTTGGAACTGTTAATCAGTGATTTCATAACAGCTTCAATTACATAGTCAGTTGTGTTGTCATCTTCGCCTGAAAAATATTGCTCCATCAGATGACTCATAACGTCAAAAATTCCACTGACCATTTGTTTTTGAGGAACCGAGTAGGTTAATTCGGGATTCAAAATCGAAAACTTCGGATTCACATCGGGATTGAATACTCTTCCGGTTTTAACGGTAACCTCTTCATTGGTGATTACACTTCCTGCATTCATTTCCGATGCGGTGCCGGTCATTGTGAGAATTGACCCCACCGGAACAATTTCGTTGTCCACCTCTTCAAAATCAATCCAATATCTTTGCCACGGATTACCCTTGGCATAGCTTGACACGGAAATTGCTTTTGCACAGTCAATGACAGATCCTCCGCCAACAGCCAAAATCAAATCGATATTATTTTCACGAACAAGTCTCGCCCCCTCAAGTACCTGAGAATATGAAGGGTTAGGTTTGATTCCGGACAGTTCCGTTACATTTTTTTCGCACTCTTTTAATATTTTTAAAACCTCATCATAGAGCCCGATTTTTTTGATAGAGTTTTTTCCGTAGAGAAGAAGTATATTTTTGCCATAGCAGGCAAGCTCTTTTGAAAGATTATTCATTGAATCTTTTCCGAAATATATTTTTGTTGGGTTATAATAAGTGAAATCGTGTAGCATAATTATCCTCCGATTTTATATGAAAAGTTCATTTTGTTTTCTGTCATTGCATACTTTGCCCAGTCGATCGGAAACAGCATTTAAAACAGTGTCACCAAGTGCCCTTGCACCAAGGGGACAAACGCTTATGCACTTCATGCAGGAAATGCATTTATCATTATCGGTTTGTGACGGGTTATCAAAGCTGATGGCTCCCGCAGGACATCCCTTTGCACACACTCCGCACCCTATGCAGTTTTGGCTTGTTTCGGGTTTGGAGGTTGATTTTCCGCGTTCCTTGTAAGGATTGCGATTTCCGGGGATTTCATCTTTAAAATTGCAATCTGCGCTTTTTATTTTATTGGAAATTTGCTTTGCAAAATCAGTGAGGTCTTTTTCGTCATCGGCATCGGGTCTTCCTGAGGCAAACTGTCTTGCGATTGAATGCTCGGCTATTGCACCGATTGCACAAATGCACTTAAAGCCGGCATTTGAAGCTTCGTCAAAAAGCTCTGTCAAAGTGTCTTCATAGGCGCGGTTGCCATATACACACAAAAGAATTGCTCTTGCACCGTTGCCTTTTAAATTTCTTATTCGTTCCACATTAATTTCGGGAACTCTTCCGCCAAATGACGGCACTGCAATTATGCAAATGTCATCCTTTGAAAATGTGTGAGGGATTATGTCGGTCTTTGAAACACAAAGCTCAACACTCTCCCACTCTCCGCCTATTCCTTTTGCAACTATGTCGGCAACTTTTTTGGTGCCGCCTGTCGGACTGAAGGTTATGTTATAATATTTCATTTTTCGCTCTCCCGATTGTCAGATATTTGTCTTTTTTCATATTTTTAATTTTCAAATGTGTTAATAGTGCTCTCCAACGGATTTCACACCAATCCCATGCACCACTCAACGCCAATTGCCACAACAACCACCAGCGCTGATATTACAAAGCCGTGAATCATTGGATTAATGCCCGATTTTTTCATATCTTTAAAGCTTGTGTTCAAGCCAATTGCCGCCAGTGCACAAACCATGAGAAATTTGCTCACATCTTTTGCATATGATGAAACCTCTGCCGGAATGAAGCCTGCACTGTTAACAACAGCCATTACCACAAAGCCAAGAATAAACCATGGAAACAGGCTCAGCACATTAGTTTTTGTGCGCTTTGCCCCGATGCATTCTTTGCGTTTGAGTCTCATGCTTATTACCGAAAAAATAAGCACCGTCGGTATTATGGAAAGCGTTCTTGTGAGTTTTACCATTGTAGCAAAATCACCTGCACCCTCGCTATAGGCATAGCCTGCCGCAACAACACTGGAAGTGTCATTTACCGCAGTTCCTGCCCACAAGCCATATGCCATGTCACTGAGCCCGAGCATTTTACCCATAATCGGGAACAAAATTATCATAGCCATATCAAACAAAAAGGTTGCAGACAATGCATAGGCAATGTCTGAATCATCGGCATCTATAACAGGTGCAATGGCGGCAATTGCAGAACCGCCGCAAATTCCGGTTCCTGCTGAAATAAGATTCGAAAGCTTCCAGTTTAGCTTTAGTGCTTTGCCTATAAAATATCCTCCTCCAAAGCATGTAAGCAATGTAAACACCATTACGGCAAGTGACAGCTTTCCGACAGAAAGTATTACTTTCACACTGAGCGATGCTCCGAGGAGCACAATTGCAAATTTCAAAATCTTTTTTGATGTAAACTTAATTCCGGGTTTCAAACAATCAATTTTCAAAAAATGATTTACAATCATTCCTATAAACAGTGCTATAACCGAAGCACCAATGATATGTATGGGTAACAGGCTTTCTATGATTTTTGCAACCGTTGCAATAACAACAGACAATGCAATACCCGGAATCATGCCACAGATATTCTTAAGTATTTTCATATGTTTTCCTCCGTATAGTGTTATTATATTATGCAGATGGTGAATTATCATCTGTAAATTCTTTTTAATTATATCACAATCAAAATGATAATGCAAATACAACGTGGCGATATTCAAAGACACTATTTCGAATAATTTGTCCTATAATAGCATTGACTCAATCGGTTTTATAAAATATAATAAACAAAACACTAAAAATAAAGGGTGATATTTATGACCGTATATAATCTTGGAAATAACCGTCATCTCTGCTGGGATGACATGCTGATTGACAAAACAGAGAATACAGAACTCCGAATGCACAAACCCGAAAAGAAAAACATTGCATTCCACGCAGAAAAATCTTGGGACGGAATGAACAACGGCTACGCATCAATTCAAAAATGCGGCAATGAATATCGTTTCTATTACCGTGCGGATTCTTCGGTTTTAAATGCTGATGGCAAATATCAAAGATCTGTTGCACCCATGTTTTGTATGGCAACAAGCAAGGATGCAATCACATTCAAACGCCCAAAATTGGGTCTCTATGACATTAACGGAACAGAAAACAATGTTATTCACTTTGAAAACAAATATGTTGACAATTTTTCGATCTTTTATGACGAAAATCCGGATTGTCCGCCTGATGAAAAGTTTAAAGCGCTTAAGCTTGCTCCCGTAAATGATGAGGCAAAGCTATTGCTTCACACCAGCCCCGACGGAATTCATTTTACAAAAGAAGGCAGAATCCTCAATCTCCACGGTGACTTTGATTCATACAATGTTATGCTGTGGGACAAGGAAACCGAGCAGTATTTTGTGTTCTACAGAGGTGTCCACCCTCCGAAGTATTCCGAGTATAAAAACAAAGCAAAAGACATTTACAAAATGGACGGAGATGCTGATGAGATAAGAGACATCAGAGTGGCAACCTCAAAAGATTTTATTCATTTTGAAGAACACGGTCAGATTAATTTCATCGACGACACAGTTGAAGAAGACATCCAATATTATACAAATCAGATCATAAAATATCCCAGAGCAAAAGATATGTTTCTCGCAATGCCCACAAGATATATTGACAGAAGAGCAGACGTTGAAAACTACAAAAATATGCCTCTTTGGGGACACAGAAATGTGTGGATTGAAAACTACGGCAGAGAAGGCCTTGCCATCACCGATTCCATTCTCATGACTTCTCGCGACGGCTTCAACTTCAATCGTACGGACGAAGCTTTTTTTACTCCGGGTCCCGAAAGTGATGCAAGCTGGTGGTATGGTGACTGTTTTTGGGCATACGGAATGGAAGAGACCGAATCCGACATTCCCGGTGCACCAAACGAGCTTTCCCTCTATGTTGGCGAAGGCTATCATGTTCAACCGGTGAATTTCAGAAGATACACAATGAGGCTTGACGGATTCTTCTCATGGTATGCAAAATATAATGGCGGAGAAATCCTCACAAAGCCATTTACTTTTGAAGGTAATGAGCTTGAAATTAACTTTTCCACTGCAGCATACGGTGGAATGAAAATTACACTTTGTGACGAGGAAGGAAATGAGCTTGACGGTTACAAGAGCATTTACCTCTTTGGTGATAGTGTTGACAGAAAGGTTAATTTTGAAAATCCACTTTCCGACCTTAACGGAAAAGCCGTGAGAATGAAGATTGAACTAAAGGACGCTCATCTTTATTCATTTAAATTCAACTGATTTTAAGCAATAGCATTAACAATAATTGAAGGCGTTATCTCAAACGGTGATTTTATCACTGATTGAAATAACGCCTTTTTAAATAAAAACACCGATTAATGTGAAAAGCAAAAATGCAACCGCCGCAAATTGCAACGATTGCACCTTATTTCAAATATTAAATTAGTTGCGAGCAGCTTTTGCTGTTTCAACGAGCTGTGTGAAAGCAGCGGGATCTGCGATAGCAATTTCGGAGAGCATCTTTCTGTTGATGTCTACTCCTGCTTTTTTGAGACCGTTCATGAACTGTGAATAGTTGATTCCGTTCATTTTAGCAGCAGCACTGATTCTTGTAATCCAGAGCTTTCTGAAGTCTCTCTTTCTCTGTTTTCTGCCAATGTATGCATAAACAAGTGATTTCATAACCGCCTGTTTCGCAGTTCTGAAACATTTGCTCTTTGCGCCTCTGTATCCTTTTGCAAGTTTTAAAACTCTTTTACGTCTTTTTCTGGTCGCCATAGCGCCTTTAACTCTAGCCATTAATAACGCCTCCCTCTATATTATTTGTACAAAATGAGTCTCTTGATTGTAGCTGCATTTGCTGCAGAAGCATAAGTATGCTTTCTGAGAGCTCTCTTTCTCTTTGTGGATTTCTTTGTAAGAATGTGTCTTCTGAAAGCTTGATTTTTCTTTACCTTTCCGTTTTTGGTAAGACCGAATCTTTTTGCCGCACCTCTATGAGTTTTGATTTTAGGCATAGTCTTGGTACACTCCTTCCGATTATTTTAAGTATAATAGTCTTATTATTTTGGTGCTACTGTCATAGCCATGTTTCTTCCTTCGAGTTTAGCAGGTTTTTCAACACTACCAATCTCAGATACTGCATCTGCAAATTTTGCAAGAAGTTCGTTTCCGAGTTGGGTGTGGTGAAGCTCTCTTCCTCTGAAGCGAACGGTTATTTTGACTTTGTCACCCGAACTTAAGAACTTTTTGGTGTGATTAACCTTTGTATCAAAATCGTGAACATCGATTGAAGGACTCATTTTGATTTCCTTGATGCTTACAACCTTTTGATTCTTCTTGGCTTCCTTTTCTCTTTTTGCCATTTCGAAACGATATTTTCCGTAGTCCATAATTTTGCAGACGGGAGGCTTAGCCTGAGGAGCAATCTTAACAAGATCCATTCCTCTTTCCTCTGCTTTTTTCATGGCAACATCGATTGTGACAATATCGAGCTGTGTGCCGTCGTGATCGATTAATCTGACCTCTTTGTCTTTGATTTCTTCATTAATCAACAAGTCTTTGTTACTGATGACAAAACACCTCCATAAAACGATTAAGCATTAACAGATTTCGCACAAAAAAAGTGGGCGAAATCCACCCACTTATACATGTCAGAATAAGTATTAACCTTACCGATACCTTTAAACCGTAAGGTGAGAGGTGGACCTCTGCTTTGCTTTCTAAAGTATTATAACACTATTAATTTTATTTGTCAATGTAAATATTCATAAAATATCACAAATTTTCAAGATTTGTTTTGAACAAATTCCACGGATAGTTCTCACTTGGCGGATATGAAACACCCTCAATATCACCTGAAACATCCGAAAAAGCTAATTTGTGAGACCACAATGCAACGGTGCACCCGTTATCTTTACTTCCGTATTTTCCGTCACCGCAAAGGGGCATTTTGCGAGAAGAAAACTGAACTCTTATCTGATGGGTGCGACCGGTGTGAAGCTTGATTTTCACCAAGGTCAAAGTCTTGCCGTTGAAATTGGCACTTTCCATAACCTCATACTCAAGAGATGCTTTTTTAACACCCTTGCGTTCTCTTTTCACAACAAACGACTTGTTTTTGCGTGAATCCTTGAAAAGCAAATCCTGATATATCCCTTTTACCTCTTCGGGCACGCCTTCGACAATCGCAAGATAGGTTTTGTCGATGGTTCTTTCGGCAGCAAGCTTTGAAAGATGTGCGGCAAATTCTTGGTTTTTGGCAAAAAGGATTACCCCTCCGACCAAAGTGTCGAGACGGTTTATGACTGCACCATAGCCGCAGTACATCTTAACTTCATCTGCCATGCCATCAACCTTTGGTGTGTTTTGCGAGGAAATACCCACGGGTTTTTCGCATATTAAAATATCGGGATTTTCAAATATGATTTTCATAACATAACCTTTTTACGAAGTGATATTAAAGTGATATTATCAGTATATCACATATCCCACAAAATGTCGAGTTACTTTTTCATTGAAACAAGTTTTTCTGCCATAATGTAGCCGGCTTCTTTTTCGAGACAATTGGAACCGGCTCGCGATTCATATACAAATTCATAAAATCCAAATTCAAGCATGGCAGTCTCTCCTTTTATTTGTTTTCGAAAACAAATTTTGTACCACCGTCTTCATTGTAATATTCAAGGCTAAAGCTCATGTTACATTCATCGGCAATAACAGCGTAGAGAGTTTTGGTTTCTTCTATGTAATACTCTGTAGGCTCCTGATTGAGAGAGTGCATATATTCAATAACCGGAGATTTGTCAATTGTAACCGTCAGGCTGTTATCTTTAAGCTCGGTGTGACAAAGTTCGCTTGATTCTTCAATTTCATATATCTTTTCAATCCAAGCCTTTAGTGCTTTGAGTCCGTTTTCTCTGATGTTTTTGATTATGGGAGAATAATAGTTTTTAACATAGCATGAAAGAAAGTCCTTAACTGCACCTGCGCCGTAGGTATCACCACAATATTTAAGAGCATTGTCACCGAGAAGGTGAAAATCACGGTGAAGGTATTTATTATCTTCGGTTTTGAGGTCAACAACCTGAACAGTGTCGCCGTTTGCAAGAGCATGAAGCTCTTCATCGGCAATGTTTTTCCAATCAAAATCGGGTTTTTTGCCTTTTTCATAAAGAATGGATCTGCATTCGGCATTTTCTGTTTTGGAATTGTCTCTGATGTATTCAATTCCGTATTTTTCAAGAACACGGCTGTAGATTACATTGCAATGTTCGCAATAATTGTGATAGGGTTCAACATGTTCAAAATCGTTCAGCATTCCTCTTGATGGGCAATGACGCATGTGACTGAAAATGAAATTCCTTTCATAGTCATAGAGCTTTATGAAATCACACGCCTCCTCGGTGAGAGTGTGACCCCAATAGGCTTTTGCACCGCCAAAACCGCCGTAGAGTTCGCATTTTGAAGCAAGACTGTTGGGGTTTGTTTTGTCGCCTATGCTGGTATCAGAAATGTGAATCCAATATTTTTGAACCGCTTCCTCTCCGTCACGAGCTTCGAGATATTTAAAAAATTCGCTGTAAAGCGGAATGAATTCTGTGCATGAAATCATAAATTTTTCTCTCCTTTTACTTGCATTTATGCCCTTTCTTTAGTATAATGTCATTATACAGCGTACAAGCGTACAATGTCAAGTGAAACGACAGACTAAGTGCTTTGAAAAAAACGACCTGTTATTTCTCTGCAACACGAGGTGAATAATCATGTCAGAATTTCAGGAAACCGAACTCATACTCGGCAATGCAAAATTCAGATTTACAACCGATGCATTCTCAGGAAGACCATCCCGTTCAAAAGTACATGCCCATACAAATTATGAGCTTTTTTTTGTGTGGAACGGTAAGGTAACAATACGTACCGAAAGTGAAACATTTATCATAGATAAAAACCAGGCAATGATTATTGCTCCCACGCAGTATCATCAATCATTTACCGAGAATAACACCAAAAAGATCAATATGTACTTTGCATTTTCAAGAACAGGGAAGCAGCGTGGATGCGAAGACACATACAGCGAATTCGAGCGCGTTTTTTCAAGAATATCCGCAAACATTCTGCATGATGCCTCCGCAGTCGGGTATTATCTGAATCAATTTTCTGAAATTTCCGACTCGGAATGCTTTGGAAAAAAAGACAGAATTTGTTATATTTTAAGCGCACTGACATTTTCTCTCTATGATTCGTTGAACCGACAGCTTCCTGATAAAGAACATACTGCTATTATATCAAAATCCGGAAGAAATTACAGTTATGAAATAGACAGTCTCATAGCACAAAATCTCACAGATGATATTGATCTTGACTTTATTGCAAACAGGCTATGCCTTTCACCAAAACGCGTAGCTGTAATTATTAAATCACTATATGGTAAAAGTTTCCGAACAGTAAAAACCGAAATGAGAATTCAACTTGCCAAACAACTGCTGAGAGAAACTAACCTGACACTTTCACAAGTGGCATCGCGTATAGGCTATAATTCTGCAAGGGGATTTCTTTCAGCTTTTTCAAAAACAACCAAAATGACACCCGGTGAATATCGTAGTCGCAGCAAAAAATAATTTGATATATTTGTATCATTATTATTTCAAATTCAAAATCTTATCTTCAATCGATGCACTGATTCTTTCGCTAAATCCTCTTTTTTTAAAGTTCATGTCTTCGGGTAATGCTCCCACAATTTCGGACTGTTTTCCCTTTATTGAAACCGATTCATCCGAAACCTCGACTATTGCAAAAACAGAGTCTTTATAGGGAAACACCATTTTAAGCAGCGGATATAATTTTTCGATTTTCTCTCCATAGGTTTCGTGTTGATAGTTCTCGCCTGCCCAATAGTAGCTCATGCTGTTTATGCAAACATACCACACGCCATCGGAAAATTCGGCTCTGTCAACATGTTCATGGCCGCACATTGCCATTATAATCCCATTGGGAGACTTCTTTATTATATTTCTAAAATCCTCGGGGTTTCTGATTCCGCTTCGGCTTTCGATGAGGCTCTGATGGGAAAATACGACAGCAGGATATCGGGCTGCGGAAAGATCTTTTTCAAGCCATTCAAGCTCCGACGGTGGCAAAAACGGAACATCATCACCATGAGCATATTTGTAGTTACCGTTGTCATAGGATTCATAGCCATTGCCGGTTCTGAAGTGGCAGGCATCGAGAATAACAAAATGAACACCGCCAAAATCGAATGAAGTATGAGCGTCGTTCACTTCCAAAAAACTCAACACATTATCCTTTGAATTCTCATCCATGTCATGATTACCCAAAACATGATAAAAAGGAATATTAAAACTTTTTATCTTGGAGAAAATTTCTTTTTTATGTTCTGCATTAAGTTCACCCGGAGGACAAAAATCACCAAGGTTTACGCAAAAATCGACATTTTCTCTTTTGCAATAATTCAAAAATTCTTCCATGCGTTTTGGTGCATCATGAATAAATTCCGTATGCAGGTCTGCACACACTCCAAATGTAACGTTCATTTGCACTCTTGCCTTTCTTACAATTCATAAGAGTTTCCGAGTTTTGGTATTTCAATCGTACTTTCGGGAATATTGCCATAAAACATGTCTTTAGCAATTCCGGCATGCTTGTAGCTCCACAAATATTTTTCTTCTCTGCCAAGTTCATAGAGATGACACAGAAAATATTTTTTTGCGTGAAACGCCGAATTGAAATCCGCAAATTTTTTAAGCATTGGCATATAAAGTGATTCATTAATCGAATCATTTCCTGCCCAAAGATGTGAAAAACATATGTCCACGTTTCCAAAGTCAGGATAATCACTAAAATCGTAATCTCTCACATCTCCCGGAAATAACAATTTTTTCCCATGAGAGCTTATTTCATATCCTCTCTGTGCAAATAATTCATTTTCATCTGCTCTCACATGGGGAGAGTGAAAAGCTTTAACGGTAAGGTTTCCGATTTCAAACACATCACCGGGTTTCACCTTTATGATGTTTTTATCTTTTAGTCCCGAGCTTTCTATTAGGTGCCGACTGCAGTCATGGGGTATGTACCAACGGATGTTTGTATCCTTTAGTTCACGCATCAGCGGAATACACATATGGTCGTCATGCTGGTGTGTGATGAGCACAAATGATACATCTTTTACAAAATCGTGCAATCTCGGTTTTATTTTTTCAAAATCACTCTGCCGTCTGATTTGCAGATCCATGGCAAATTTTTCACCACCGAAGGCAAAAACATATGCGCTTGGTCCTGCAAACCACACTCTGTCACCCGAATTATGGGATGAAAACGAAGAAAAAATACCTTCCCAGTAGGAAACAAAATTTTTGTCATAATCGTAAATAACAGATTCTAAATATCCGTTTTTCACAAGGATTGCTCCTTTCGTTCATAAAATGTTTAAACGAGAATTCTATTTTAAATAATAATCCTTATACAGTCTATTAAGGTTTTGTGCCGAAGGGTAGATAGACTGAGGACTGAGAAAATGCGAAAATTCAAAGGTAATGATTTTTTCGGCATAATTTTTGTGATGCTCAAGTCGGCGTCTCAAAAGCTGAAAGGTTATGGGATAATACATACACCTTACATCACGTTCAAAGGTTTCGGCATTAACCCAGTGACGAATGTTATATTTTTCGCAAAGGTCACGGGTAATGGTGTAGAACTCGTCAATTTTATCCATAGGTGCGGTACCGTCCTGAAATGCACATATGTCAATGTCGCCCCCGCCATAGGAAAAAAGTTTTTCCCATTCTTCCTTGTGCTGTTGGGGAGTGAACCAGTCTTTGTCTGCCGTGATGTGAGTGTGGAAAAACGGACTGATAAAAACGTTCTTATCGGGAGTTTTGTCTTTGCAAATAGCAGACATACCTCTCATGATTTCTCCGAAATTAAGACAATTGTGACTTTGTTCCTGGGGAATGTACCAGCCTTTAAACGAAGGATAATCGCCGTATCTTTTGTAGACTTCATCGGTAAAAAGAATGTTTTTTCGGATTTCGCCTTTAGCATCTCCGCCATTCCAGTCAAGATTTGAAATGTACATTCCAAAGAAAACATCCATGTTGCGTTTTGAAGTTTCTTCAAAAACAAAGCTTGCAAAATCATCTGCATAGGGAGTGCCGAGCACTTTTGACGGAAATACGGATTTATCCTCAAGTCCTCCGCGGATAAAAATCACCGTGTCTATGCCTATCTCCTGCATATTGTCAAAATCAGCTTTCCACTGATCCAATGACCAGTTTGAAGACGGGATGTCATATGTAATTTCATCGATAAATGTACCTGTGATTGGCCCTTTTTTCATTTTTTCATTCTCTCCGTTCTGATGTTAATATGAAACATTAATTTTTTTGTTTTCAAATATTTCGTTGGCATTTTTTGCAAAATCGGCACAACCAAGATCACGGCTTCGTGTGATTGTGTCCGGGCAAGAAAATCCAACTTCATAAAGCCACGGCCCTTTGTATCCGACTTCATTTAATGCTTTGTAAATTTCATACCAGTTGTTTTTGCCCTCGCCCGGCATCCAGTGTTTTTCGTCTGCAAAATCATAATCCGAAATGTGAGTTGTGATGATTTTGTCACCAATAGCGTGCATAAAGTCAACGGGGTCTTCCTTAGGCAAATGATTGGTGTCGAAGCATACTCCGAGAGAATCATCAAGGCTTATGAGTTCTTTTATTTCTCCCGAGCAATTACCGAGACAGCTCCTTGGAAGATCTTCAACTGCAACAACTGCTCCGAGCTTTTTTGCAAACTGCGAAAGTCGGGCAATTGAATGCTTTGAGCATTCAATCCTGTCGGGGCGATCACTGTCGTTTATAGGTTCGACACTTGGATGAACAACAAAGGTTTTAACACCGATATCTGCCACTTTTTCCATTAGAGTGCAAAAGTGTTTTATTGCACCGTTGCACATATGCGGATTTGAGAGGTCAAGCTCATAAAAAGGAATTATAGGAAGATGATATGACCACAGTTTTATGTTATATTTTTGAGATAAATTATAAACCATTTTGTAGTCAAAGTCAATATTTTGAGCACCAGAAAGACTTATTTCCATATATTCAATGCCACTTTTGCTGTAATCACAAAAAAGTTTTTCGTTAATTTCTTTTGAACAGGTTGAAAGTCCTATTTTAAACACAGTCTCACCTCATATTTTATCTGCCCCATGCAGTGGATATTTCAAGCCAGCCGTTCTGGTAGGCAATGCGATCTTTTATTTTTGTGGGAGGAAGTCTTTTTTCTTCAAGCTCTTCTATCTTTTCTACATCTCCGTTAATAAATTTATTGAGGCGGTAGATGCTTGTTTTAATTCTGAAAGAAAGATTTCCGTATCTTCTGTCTAAAACCTCAAAGCCAAAAGCATCATGGCGTTCAAACCACAGCTCACGGTTTAAAACCCACAGTTTTTCAACCATTTCGGCAAGCTCGGGAAGTTTTTCCGATGCATAAAGGGAAAGCTGTTTCTTGTCACCTTTATCATAGGCATCTTTCATTTCAAGTCCTATGTTGCACTTATGTTCAAGAACCTCGCAAAGCTCAATATAAAAATCAAGACATTTTTCAAATTCGGGATATTTCCCTTTGAAGGCTTGAAGAATACCCTTTTGAGTTTTAAAATGCTCTTTAAAATTAAATTTTGCCGCTTCATAATCAAAAAGCCCGGCTATTGGGTCTTGCCACATTAGATATTTTGAGGGATTTATTATGTCCCCTACTCCGTCGAGAACTCTTTTAGAATTTGTTTTGTGAGCTTCGGTATTTTGTTTTTCGGGGTTGTCAATGTCCGAAATTGCAAGAATCATGTCACTACTGCTCCCCACACAAAAATCGTGTCTTTTTTTCACAGCTGAAAAATCGGGCGAATCACCGTACATATGCTCTGCATATAGCTGATAACCAAGCAAATTACAAAAATAGTCTCTTTCTGGACTATCATCACCCCAAGTGGTTATAAACACATCCTTTATACCCTCTTTTTTGCACGCAGAAAGAGCTGTTTGAGATGCTTTAACAGTGTGATAATAGTTTACACAAAAACCGTGCCAGTCGTGAACCGCCCCGGCAAACCATACATTCCGTCCGGTATGTTTCAATGCAGATAAATTTTCTTGTATGTCAGATTCGTTCACACTGCTGTAATCCCACGATGTAAGCTCTGTGTTTTCGGGAATCAGGTCTGCTATTTTCTTGGGGATGGTTTTGTTTGTCAGTGCATAACCATCGGTTCCTCCTCCTATGCGGAAAAACATATCTCCCCAGATGATAGGTTTTAAATCATATTTTTTGCATATATCACAAACCCTGTTTAAATGTCTGCAAAAAATTTCTTCTCTTGGGACATATCCGTGTTTGCTCATATAGGCTCCTGTTCCGAGGCTCATTGTTTCATCAAGTCCTATGTGAACCCTTTTGGACCTTAGAGGTCTGATCGCCGAACGAATCATAGCTTCGATAAATTCGTATGTCTTTTCTTCATCGGCAAGAAGGCAGTCGCCCGTATCTCTTATGGAATTAAACTCGTGCCAACGAAGAGTGTTTTGAAGATGACCGAGAGTCTGAATTGCCGGAATGATTTCTATTCCAAACATTGCGGCATAGTCATCAATCTCTTTTATATCTTCATCGGTGTGTCTGCCTCTCATGTAGCCAAAATATTCATATTCAGGAACGCAGTAGCTTTCTTCACGGTAGAGCATGAACATATTAAGCCCCATCATTGCAAACTTTTTTATCATACTTTTTATGGATTTCACATTCATAAGTGCACCGTGTGAAAGGTCAATCATTCCTCCGCAGGTGTCAAAATTTGCTTTTTCACATCTTTCAAATTCGGTCAAACCATCTCTTATGGCTTCAAGAAGCAAGCCAAACGCCCTGAAAAATTCACATTTCCTGCTATATTCAATTTTTGCTGTGCCTTTTAAAAAGGAGACGCGAAGTGCGTCTCCTTCAAAAACACTCAGCTCAATGCCTTCTGCACAAATTTCAAATCCGTAGTCATTGCAAAGCTTTGCCAAACCCTCGGAAAAACTGTTGATATCTGAAACAATGTTAATCTTAATAAGCGGCTGAGTCATATTTATTCTCCTTTAGCAATAGCAGATGTTGTCTTTTATTCTGAAAACGTGGCAAATCTCACAGGAGCCTGATTTTTTGCCCACACAAACGCCTTGTAGGTTTTGTCTTGTGAATAATTTAATGTGTGTTCATTATTTTGCATAAACTTAAGTTCTTTTGAAAGTGATACATTTAAAAGCTCGTTTCCGTCATATTCGGCAAGAGCAAATATGTAACCTGTGCTGTCTGCCACTGTTGAACTAACCGATACGGTGATTTTTCCGTCAGCCTGCTCAAAGTTAAGATAGCCTATCGAACCTTCACTGAAGATATAGTATTCAACAGCCTCGCCGTCTGACGATTTTGAAACGAGTACACTGTCTGCGGTAATTTTGTCATCGTCTGCAAGGGCAGTTGTGTATGTGTTGTCAGTGTAGATTTCATATGAAACAGGAGCAGTTACCATATTCATAATCTGTGCTTTGGTATAATTTGTATAGTCTTTTGCAATGATATTGTTTTTGCTGAGCTTAAGATCACCGCTTACAGTTATTGTTGCATTGTCACCGTCTGCAATGTAGGGTGCAAGATATACTCTGTAGTTATCTATTGCTATTTTTGAGTTAAGCTGACGGTCGGGAATTTGTTTTTCTGAAAGGTCATAGCGTGATACAACCTGAAAATAATTTGCAACAGCTGTGTGATTATTGGTGATAGCCACAAAATCAACGAACTGTCCGTTAACATATATGTCAAATCCGGATTTTTCCCTTGTATATGTTGCTGCTATTTTGTACCAGCGGTTTGCCTTGTATGGCATTTTATCTTTGCCTGCGATGTGTATCTGACCATAGTTTGAGAATGTAACAAGATTGAGCCAGCTTTGACCGGGTGTGGCTTTGTCAAGATTCCAGTATTTTGTGTATATATAAGAGGTTGTTGCAAGGTCATTTTTATATACATCAGCCTCAATAGTTATGATTTCATCGTTAAAACCGTTCTGGTCTTTAAGATTAAGTGATGGTTCGTTATAGTTATCAGCTTTCACATCTTTGTCTGCAGGATAGAGAACAAGTGCCTTGTCATCTGCCGATTTTGTACCCAAACCGCCGATGTATTCTGCAGTGTAATCGCCTTCGCAATTTTGAATTACGAGTTTTGAAGTGTCAATGGCACCATCATCAAAGTTTTCTTCAATAACTGTTCCGTCATAAACTTTGTAATAGTCATAGCCAATACCGTTTTTGGAGTTAATTGCTACAACACCATACGCAAAGTCTGTGGCAGGAACTGTCAAATCGAAATCATAGAGAACTGCATAATTTGCATCAAAAGCGATTTCAACTGCTTTGTTAAAGCTTGCGGCATCTGCAAATGCATCTTCTTGGCATATGATGGTTTTTGAGTCTGAATTAATTGTCATTCTTTCGTCACCGCCGGCAAGTGTCACAATTTCATTTGTCGGGTCATATGCTCCCGGATATGTATACACATCATCAATTGCAACAACACCCTTATTGCTGCCTGCATAGGTTCCGATACGCATGGTATTATTCGAAGCAGCAAAGCTGCATCTTGTGATTGTGGCAAGGAACTCACCATCTGCATAAATATCCTGTTCTAAAGTTTCGCTATCGAAGGTTACAGCAATTGTATGCCAACGTCCTCGTTCAAGTTTACCAATTACAGCTTCTGTTGTTGCCCACGAAGCGGCAGTGGTAATGCCGTATAATTTACCGTCGGGTGTCCATCTTATTAAATCATAATAGTGGAACGTAAAACCTGCAATGGTATCTCCGTCTGCGTATATGTTAAACTGGAAAGTTGCTTCGGGATTTGATGTGAAATCAAAGCCGGAACGATATGCATAACGTGGATATCCGCCATTTACACCTGCACTTCCAATCGGAAGAGTACCGCTTTCTTCGGTAAGGGTGATTTTCTTAACTGTGTCCTGAGCCAATTTGCCGGCAAAACCCTCGGCATTTCCGTTAAAGCTTGAAGAAGTTATTGTTGCTCCGGTTGTACCCAAACTGCTCTCATAGGGATTCAATGCATTTCCTTTGTTTGAGGATGCAAAGACTTGTGATGTAATGCTCATTGTTAAAAGCATTATAACAACCATAAAAATACTTAGTGATTTTTTCAACATGTTTTTTCCTCCTAAAATTTAATTTATATGTATAATTTTTATGGGTTCAAATTTTCTGTCACATTGATAATCACGGGCGATACTGCTCTTATAGAATTCCAGTCTTCTGTGAAAAAGACATATGCCGAACCGCCGTTTGCTTCAATGTTTTCTATGACAAACTCCTCTTTGGAAGTTACATTTTTTGTTGGTGATGAATACACCTTTGAAAGATAGCCGTCAGAATCTCTCAAAGAAACAATCATGGTAACATTCTTACCATCTATATGATTATTAGTCGCTAAAGCAGATACTTTTATCTGTTCACCATCCCAAACCGCCGTAACATCCGATAAAAAAAACAATGCCTGAAAGTCGTATGTTACAAAACCAACTCCCGATTCGGGAACTATAAGACAATATCCTTCCGACGGCAAAATGCAATCTGCCGGCATATAGTTTTTGTCGCAGATTATGATTTCGTCACAAGAGCAAATAGTTGTCAAATATTCTTTAAAAGATTCAACGTCAACAAACATTTCTTCATCATATGTAATTGTGCCATCTTCAAACTTTACATTTTCATCATCCATTACTGTAACCGAGTCGATGGTCGGGTCATATGCTCCCGGATATGAATATACATCGTCTATTGCAACAACACCGGTGCTGCTGCCTGCATATGTTCCGATACGCATGGAATTATTCGAAGCAGAGAAGTTACATCTTGTGATTGTGGCAAGAAACTCTCCGTCAGCATAAATTTTCTGCTCCAAAGTTTCGCTGTTGAATGTCATGGCAATTGTGTGCCAGCGTCCTCTCTCCAGTTTCCCGATTTCTGCTTCAGTTGTCGCCCACGAAGCGGCAGTGGTAATGCCGTATAATTTACCGTCGGGTGTCCATCTGATCAAATCATAATAATGGAATGTAAAGCCTGCGATGGTATCTCCGTCTGCGTATACGTTAAACTGAAAAGTTGCTTCGGGATTGGAAGTGAAATCAAAGCCGGAGCGATATGCATAACGCGGATATCCGCCATTTATTCCTGCACTTCCTATAGGAAGAGTACCACTGTCTTGGGTGAGTGTTATTTTCTTAACCGTATCTTGAGGTGATTTGCCCGCAAACCCCTCCGCTTTCCCGTTAAAGCTTGACGAAGTTATTGTTACTCCCGTTGTACCTAAACTGCTTTCATATGGATTTAATTCGCTTCCTCTGTCTGATGCACCGCCTGCAAAGACAGGAGACGAAATACTCATTGTAATAAGCATTAATGCCGTAATGAAAACATTTGTAATTTTTTTATACATTGTATTCCTCCTCATTTTCATTATCAGAAACAGTGAATAAATGCTAAATTTTGTGATAGTCTCCGATATGTATTGAGTCTAGCCTTAACAACCAACACTGAAGATGCCACAAATGGCGAATTTTCGGTATCTTTTGATTTGTCGTCCTTGAAAGGCGGAAGCCTTCCTGCGTCCTCCGCACCAAAATATCCTCAAAAATTCATCCATTTGAGGTCCTTCGGAGTTTTAAAATAATAAATTTTGTCTCAGTCAAGGCAAAAACGCAGGGAATATGTTAATATTTCCGAGGATTTTAACGATGAGTGAGGCGAAATTTATATTTTATAACCGCCTTTAGTGTTGGTGGTTAAGGCTATCCTTCACAACCGACACTACAGCGTTGGTTGTGAAGGATATAACATAAAGTTCAGGTTTACTTGTTTCGTGTAACTACCACTTCCTGAACTGATGTCCATCCGCCACGTCCTGCTTGGGTGTTACCGTGGAAACCAAGTTTAATGTACTTTACTTTTTTGCCGCCAAGGCTATGTTTTTCGTGATTTAATGTGCCGCCCAAAGAGAGACCGTCATAGAGCTTTTCATAGTTTACTCCGTCGGTTGACACGCTGATATCAAAGAAGGTCTGACGAACATCACCCGAGCCGAAAGCAATCATGAGATTGTCTGCAACCGATTCTTCGGCAAGTTCAAGGATAATCCACTGATTTTCGCCCTTTGTTGCCCACTTGGTGGAAAGGTCGGAGTCGAAAATGTTGTACACATGGTTTTCGGGTTGAGGCTCGGAGCTTACGGTTACCGACGAAACCGGAAGCGATACCATACCGTCAAATTCCATTGGTTCGGGAACTATTTTATAGCTCACAATCCAGGTGGATGTGTTGAGAGAATTTGTTTTATCGGTCACTTTTATTGCAGTGAAGTCAAGTTCTCTTTCATCAATGATTTCAATATTATATTTTGATTGGTCAACATCGGCTGTAATAAGGGGATATTTTGCATTTTTCCCGCCGGCTATGCCAATTGTTGCGGTTTTTCCCGAATTGAAGTTAAGAGGCTTTGAATCTGCATAAGCACCCTTGAGTTCGGGAGGAGTAAAGCTTTCAATCGATCCGTCAGCTACAGACCAGGAATCTATGCTTTTGTGATATTCCGCTACGTCGCTTGAACCGATACCGTAGGGCGTGAGTTTTACCGTTATTGCCGTGTCGCCGGATGCAGTAAATTTTATTACAATTCTGTTCATACCGGGCATAAGGTCTTTTTTCATGACCGGAGAAGTGGGAAGCGGAACACTTTCGCCTGATGTAATTTCAAGCTTTGCATCACTCACTGCTTCAAGTTTTAGTCGCTTACCGTCATAAGAGAGCATTGCCCCATCTTCGGTCACGGTTACATCTGCTTTGGTTTGCATAAACCAATATACATCGCTCTTCTTTTTGAGAGTTATTTCATCACGGATAACAAGGCTCTGACGGTTATCGGTAAAGAAGAAACCACGTCTTGCCGAAAGAGCATCATCCAAATAGAGTTCTGTTGTGTTTGCAACCGCTATACCGCCTTTTGGCTTTTCTTCAAATCGGTCTATTGTAACCTTTGAAAACGGGTTGTGGTCGGGCTCTGAATCGGGGTTTATAACAAGACTGTTGTGAGCTTCGGCACGGGTCATATAATATTTCCATCTGCCTCCGTTCACGGTATCCCAGCAGTCCGGAAGGTCATATGGACCTGAACCGGGATCCTGCGCCCATCGCACTCCCATGGAGTCAAAGACAAATGAACCACCGTCGAGATGTGAATGATTTACTATTGTCTGACCGCCGTGTATGCCAACAAATGTGCCGTTTTCTTTTGTCCATTTGTCTCTGAAGGTGACAACGTTTTCGCCTTTGTAAAAGGCAGAGGTTGGCATTGTTATTTCGCCTTTTGTCACATTGGCATCGAGCCAGAGAAGTGCAAGAACTCTGTCTTCATAGCCGTTCATGGAAAGACCTGAAAGCTCGAGCCATGCAGGTGTTACATAGTCAAGATTATATTTGTGGGCAAGCCAGAGAATTTCGGGAACA
The DNA here is from genome assembly GCA_017416845.1 of Clostridia bacterium. GTDB lineage: Bacteria > Bacillota > Clostridia > UMGS1810 > UMGS1810 > RGIG1828. Next base: position 32,132 of record JAFQBA010000112.1, on the reverse strand, counting down.
TATTGTCTTGCAACTGCACCGTCACCGTAGTTGAAAATTCCTATGTCAGACTGAAGATTCATGATAAAGTCTGCCGCAGTAGAAAGACCTTCCACAAGGCTCAGTCTGAAATCATTACCAATTGCACTGTCAAGAGAAGACAGCAGTTTTGTGGTATATTGGGTTGAATATTCCCAGTAGTGAGGACCTTCTACCCATGCACCGTCAGGTCCGTAGTTATAAATGGCATTGCCGATAGCTCTTATTGTGTTTGAAAGAATATAGGAGCTTATTTCGGGATAAACATCCATAAAGCACATTGCACCCATGGAGATACCACTGCTTATTATGAGGTTATGATTCATATTGGTGGTAAATCCACCCGACAGGAGTCCTTTTTTGCTCTGCAGTGAATTACAGGTCACATAAAAGAGATTGTTATATATACCTTTTTCAATAATGCTTCTCTGCTCGGGAGTGAAAGCCTCGTACATCCAGTCATAGCCAATTGAAACCGCCGCACTCATTTCGGCAGGGTCAAGAGAATGACCGGGATGCCAGTCGGGAAAGTTTGAAACAGCTTCTAAATCTGTCCACGCTCTGCGGGCATATTTTTGTTCACCGGTGAGCTGATATGCCATACCAAGCACATACATATTGCGAAGAACATCACGGCAAACATCCAAAAGCCTTGTGCCGTCACGAAGTTCATATTTCACTGCAACATCATTTGCCACATATTCATCGGCTCTTTCAATAATCTGATTAAAGAGTTCTTTTTTGTTGCCCGACTTAATTTCGCTTCGAAGTCTTTCAAAGTCTGCAGCAGTTGCGTGAATACGGGGATGTTCGCCTTTGTTTGGTGAGTTTTCATAAGCTGTTTTTATTGCTTCTTCATCGGGACGCACAAAGAAGGTGTAGTTGTTGAAAAGCTGAAGTTCCGCTTCGTCGGAAGGTGGTGTAAAGGTTTCATCACCTGCAACAACAAGACCGTCACTCAAAGTAGTGCTGTCGGAATATACCTTTTTGCCAAGGATATCTTCAAAAAGAGTGTTGACATTAATATATGTTTTTCCGTCTTTGACTTTATATTTTGACGGTTCAACCGCTTTGCCGTCTATTGTCAGTGCATTGTCGGAGATTTCACATTTAACTGCGATTACCGAACAGATTTCATCGGCAACAACCATTGCATCTGTGCCAAGGCCCTCGGGAACCGTTGGAAGTGTGTGTCTTTTGCCGTTATGAATTACGACACCGCTTCGGGTGTGAAGACTTGTGTAGCCTTTAAGATAATTTTCGAATTTTTTCTCACTGTCAAACACCGAAAGGTTGCGGTCTATGCTGACGGTTCTCGAAAGTGTGCTCAAATCTTCCACAGGCTCTTTGGTTTCATACACCCTGATGTTATCGAGCAAAAACTTTGCTCGGTTTCCCTCTACGGAAGATTTTGCTTCCACGTGAAATCTGAAAACATCTATATCTGCCGCTGTTCCGAGGTCTGCTTCTATGGGATCGTTTTCATACACAAGCTTTCCGTCGATATAGTAATCTCTTGTACGTTCAAAGTAGTTATAAACTGTTGAAATTCGATACCATCTGTCCCCTGAAAGCTTTGTGGAAAATCCTCCGAGAGTAAGATTACCGTTCTTTTGGAAAATACACATTGAGGAGTATTTGGCATTCACATCTTTTAGCCAAACACGCATTGCAGTTTCTGCAATATTAAGAATTTTTATGTCATACTCATAAACAACATAATCCGACAGTGAGGAAACCCCTTTGACATCGGTGTGAAAATCGGAAGTGTTTGTTCGCTCGTGAAGTGATGCCATGTTGGTTTCATTTTCGGCAATTCGTTCAATTATGTTCTCTTTTGCCGCAATTGTGAAAGAAGGCTGCTGGTCAAAATTAACATCAAGCACCTTTCCCCCTGCGGCATTGCCTTCAAGCTTTACGTCCACCGGAGGAGCTGTTTCCGGATTAAAGTCTGCCACGGGATATTTGTCAAGGATTTTGCCGCCGCCGTGAACATTGATGTTGTCAATGATTACACCGGCATTGTTATCATCTTCCGGGGCAGTGTCAAAAGAAAATCCGATTGACGAAACATCGGTTATGGCTTTGGTGAGCATTTTTACTTTTGCCGCCATAAGTTTTCCGTTTATATATATATTGAGGCACGCATTTTTTTCATCAACGACAATTGCCACATTGGTGATATTGTTTTTGCCGTATCCTCCGATATGTTTGCCGTTTGATGTGGTAATCTGATGACGCTTTTCAAATCTTAAAGCAGTGAGTGAAGTACCTTTGGAATCAATGAGATTAAAGCTTCCGACCAGGGTTTCCCCTGTTGACAAAACATCAAAAGACACACAGGCATTTTGAGTTTGGGTAAATTTGTAACTAAGACCTGCACCACTTTTAAGGGTTGACAAAAATATTCCCTTTTCGCCGTCACGGTATTCTCTTATGTAATATGCTATTGAACGGGCATCAAGCTCATAGAGTACTTCGTTTGTCATATATTGATTGAAGGATTCATTGAGTACAAGTTCACTTGCTTTGGCGTGAGCCAAGAAAGGAAGCGGCACTGTGCCGACAAAAAGTATAATGCATACAAGTATTGCGATTATTCTGTTTTTCATCAATACATCTCCTTTCACTGACTATCTGTATATAACCATGTACGTAACAGAACCATTGGAGGTTCTCACAAGAACCTTACTGCATCCGTCGCCGGAGGACAGATATGTTCTTATGTCATCTGCCGTTGAATGATAGATTTCGTTTTTCTCTGTATCGAATATGGGAATGATTCCCGATACTCTCCACACATAACGCATAGTATCATTTGTAATCTCAGGCGAACTATCGTTGACATCTTTTTGAACAACCATTATTTTGTCACCGAATTTGTCATAGATTTCACCAAAATAATATCTGCAAATTGCATTGTGACTTGTGGATGATTCAAGCACCTTTGAAGCTGAATAATCAAAATCAAGGGTTATTGCCTCCAGTGTTTCGCTGTCGCCAACAGATATTCTCACTGCATCACCGGGTTCAATGCAAGGGTTGTCAAAGCTTGCATTGGAATCTGCAGCTCGAAGAACTTCTTCATCATTGATATAGTAAGTTTCGTAGTTTTGCCCTTTTACAATGACAACTTTGAGACCTCTTGTGCCATTATCTGTGAGTGCATCTGTAACACTGTGAATTACACCGCCGGTTGAATATTCATCTATTGGTCTTCCTACGTTATCACTTGTCACAACCAAAGCTCCTGCCACGTTATCCCTTGTGACATTATACACTTTTGTGAGACGGGCTTTCATTCCGGCGGCTGTGTTTGACAAATAGTTTTTGGCATTGCAGGCACGATAACGCTGTTCATCCGAAAGCTCCTTGTTTGTGCATATTCTAAACATTACCGCAGAATCCGAAACCTCAAAAAACGGAAATACAATTGAGGTTGATTTGAGGAAAGAGACATTACCAGTTAGATTTGATGGGAATTTATAGAGTGTGAGGTTGTCAATATCACTTTCATCACCTTTAAGAAATCCTGTTTTATCCTGAGTATCAATTTTAGAAATTTTCCCGTCCTTGTCAACAGCGTATCTTATGAGCTGTTCATTTGCCACCCCTGAAGGAGCAAAAACCGAAACCAAATCATCGGAGTTTTTCTTTCCTGCTCCGTTTAACATGACCTTTTCGGATACATCAAAAACCGTGATGTCACTTTGAGATGTGCAAAGCTTAATTTTTACCGCACCATCAAGACCCGTGGTCTTTTTTATGTCGATAAGATATCCATAGTCCATACTGCTTTCAGACTCGCAAATGAATGCTTCGGCTATTCCTCTGCCGGATAAAAGAAGTGTACCCGATGTGCCGATTGATGCAACAGCTTTAAAATTATCTTCAAAAGCTTTGCTGTATTTATGGCGGATTCCGTTTACAATCACTGAATTCCGACTGTTATCGTAGCCCTCAATTTTGCCCGATACTTTTTTTGTGCTGACATCAATATTTATGAGAAATCCGTCACGGGAAACAAAGCACGATGCAATTGTTCCCGGTTTCACATCGGAAAGCGAAGCTCTCACTCCGTCTATAGTGATAAAATATTTTTTGTCCGAGGAATCAGCAAGCTCAATTCCGGGAGAATTGTTACCCGATATGTATTCATCTTCTGCATTTACATAGTCAACCAAGAAATCTTTTGACTCCCATATTTTTACAACATCATATTTTCCGTTCAGGTCGTTATCCACAAATTCCACGGTTGCATCAAAATTTGTTAGCCCGGACGAAAGAATTTTAACATCTGCTTTGCCATTGTATATGTAAGAAGGTGAATTGATAAAGCTCACAGATTTAATATCTCCGTCTTCATTTTCGCATTCGAATCTTGAAGAATTCACAAATGTCAAATCAGCAGTTTGTGTTTTTAAAACCTTGTTGTTTTCGTAGGTTGCATATATGATTTCATCCTTTGAAGAGCTTGAACGCTTAACATAAATGGTTGCATTATAGCCAAGCTTTGGAAGGAAACTGCATTTGTAGGTTGTATCCCCTACCTGAACAAAACCGTTTTCTTCGTGGGAATCACAATCATAAAGAGATGTGAATTCATCGGCAAAAACTACACCTTCTGTCTCATACACATCAAAATAACGCTCCATAACAGTGTATTCATCGGTCATTTTTGCATCGCCGTTTACTATGCCGGTTGTCTCAAATATTGGCGTTTTAAGAAGATTTGTCATAAGGACATAGAATTCATTTCTTGAAACAGAATCACTGCCGTAAAGTTCGATTCCCGAAGCAAGGTCACATTCCTTCGCAACAGCAAAAAATCCGTGCGGATAACCGCCCCTGCTGTTAGCCCTATGGGTCATTCCAAGTGAAACAACCATCATTTTGTATGCCTCGTTTGCAGTTATGCTTCTGTGAGGATAAAACATTTCGTCTTGGGAAACAATTCCCATATCAAGTGCGCTTTCGATTGCATTTGCAAAATAATCCCCAAGACTGACATCGGAAAACGAAGTTGATGCCGCACTTTCCGAGGGATTGTAGCCCAAAGCCTGCATCAACACATAAACAAACTCACCTCTTGTGACAATTTCCGAAGCTGATTCAAACTCAGGCAGATTGAAATCAAGAGCATCAAGAAGTTCCATTGCCTGTTCGGTTTCCGCGGTAATACTATCCGCACTTTGGTTCTTGGTTGCATTATCCATTGCAAGCACACCAAAAGAAGAACTCATGATTAAAAAAGAAATCAACACTGACAAGCAGTTTTTTAAAGTTGCTTTTTTCATATTATCCTCCATGTACAATTTTTTCAAACCAGATTTTTGCTTTCTTACAAAGGGCAAATCAAATGAGTTATTTTTTATTTTCAAATATTGTGAGCTTATTTTCTTTTAAAAGCTCAATATAATCTGAAGCTGTTTTAATCTCGTGTTCGGTTACAACCGCACACAGAGCCACATCATCGAAAACATGTGAATCGGAGCCTCCGGTTACAGGAAGATTGTGTTTTTGTGCAATCTCATAACTCTCATCCGTAAAATTGTCATGCCTTGGATTTGTGTTAACAGCTTCAATGGCATCAACAAATTCCGGTGTCGGATAGCAAACATGGTCCCTGCATGGATGAGCCTGAACAATAAAAATATTATCATCCCGAGTGGCATTGTAAAACTCCCCCGGGGTCATGTTTGTAACATCGGGAAACTTCAGAAGAAAATCCCTGTCGATACCATACACAAGATAGTCATTGGGACAGTCTTTAAATCGGTATTCCGCCGACAAAATAACATTCATCCCAAGGCTATCGCCTGCCTTTTTGGCTTCGGTGTATCCTGACATAAATCTTTCAACTTTTTCTTCCCAGCTCATATTTTTTAGTCCGTCAAAAAACCACGAAATAAGGTGATCTGTTATAAATAGCGTTTTGTAACCTGCCTCATGATAAAGCTCAACCATATCCTTTGCTTTTATATGACCGCAATCACTGGTTTCTGCAGTGTGAAGATGAGTTTCTGTTTTATACATAATCTACTCCGTATAATATTGATTTACTGTTGATAAATTGCGTTATATAATCTGCATATTATGGCTGCAGTTTCGCCGCGTGTGATATTGTCAAGGGGACGAAATGCTTCCCCGTCACCGTTTATTATTCCGTTTGCGCCAAGTGTTTCAACGGATTCTTTTGCATAATCAGATATTTTTCCGGAGTCAGCAAAGGTGCGTGTGCCGTCAAATTTTTTGGACAAATATTCGCTGACTCTCATACAAATGACCATAGCATCTTGTCTTGTAATATAATCATTGGGATTAAATTTTCCGTTATAGCCCATGATTATTCCACTTGATGAAAGCGAGCCAACATAAGGAGCAAACCAATCGGATTCCGATACATCATCATATTGCTTATCGCCTGCTTTTTCGATATCAAAGCGAAGCGAAATAATTTTGGCAAATTCTGCTCTGGTTATATATCCTTCGGGCAAGAAGTTACCGTCACCGTAACCGCTTATAACACCGTCGGATGCAAGGCTTATTATATAATCCTTCGCAAAATGATTTTCAATATCATTAAATTCTGCTTTTGGAGTTGTTTCGGTTACAGAGGGTGCTACGACAATCGGGGCAACCTGTGCAGGAACTGTAATTGAAGAACTCCCTCCAAATCCTCCGCCGCCTGAGCCCGTATCCTTTTTGGAAGCTTCCTGCTGTTTTAAAACAGCTTTCACGGCATTTTCAAAGGAAAGCTTTATGTCTGAAATGCTTTCAAAGGAATGGATTTTATCAAACATTTGTTCGAAAACCTTATAACGTGAAGATTTTTTTACGGAATTGTAATCTTCGGTGTCAATATCAAGTGCATCGGCATTTTCAAGAACAATGTCCTGCAAATATGACCAGTTTTTGGCAGATTTGATTTTTGCCGCAAGCAAAAGTTCGTTATATGTGTTTTCAAGGTTATCAACCGAAAATTTTGCATTTTTCAAAAGCTTTTCAAAATTTGAATCGGTTTCGGCGTTTTCACTCTCATAGATTTCAAGTGTTGTTCCGAAACACGATGCATAACCCGACATTGCATCATACACATGACCGTCGTTTATCATTTCAATGGCTATGAGTTTAGAGAACATATCAAGAAAAGACGAGGGAGTGTATTCATTGTTTTCAACAAAGTCTTTGCAATCAACAATTTCATCTAGTGCCTTGTCACAATATGAACCAACATATAAATCGGCAAGGTCAATTCCAAGCTTCGCCGCATTGTCATCGGATTTGACAATGGTTTTGACTTCATCGCCCGAAGATGCATTGTTGATGGTGTCAATCAGAGCAAGAGTGTCTGCATCGGAGGGATTCATGAAAATGAAATAATTTTCATATTTTGAATTCTGCCCCGTAAGAATAACATCATATCTGCCACCGGGAAGCGATGATGAAATTTTTTCACTGATTTTAATTGTACCGTTTGAATCGGAAACATATAAAAACATAATTTCGGGAGTTTTAGCCGATGAAAAGCTTTTGTCGGAAGAGCCGGTTAAAATCATGGTAATCGGTTCATAGGGTTTGTCTGAGAATTTCCCAACTATATTAAGATAAGAAGAACCCGAGTCAAAAGAAAAGTTTATACTGTTCTCGGGGTTCTTTGCATAGACAGCTCCCGAGAGTATAATAATAAGACACAGCAAAGACGCCAACATTTTTTTCATATACATTGCCCTCCGAATTTTATTGTTTTTTTATAACTTTTCTATTGATGTTTTTTACACATGTGCATCAATATTTTTGGTTTGCTTTACTCTACTATAGAATAGCAATAATCAGCACTTCGTGTAAATGTGTTTTCTTATATCAACATTGTGTTTTTTTACACTTTTATTGACAACAAAATGATTATTATTTATTATATTTGCAGAGAGGAGATGAAGAAATGGCGTTTATGAACACCCCAAATATTTATATGTCGTCCTTTGATCATTCCGAGAATGATATAACTTTAAAAGGTATCGGATATGACAATATGAACATTACAAAGCCTTTCGACTTTGTACGCATTCAGGACTATCACACCCTGCATATTGTTCTTAGCGGAAGCGGTCATATAAAAATGGAAGACAAAACAACCCACATAAATGCCGGTGACATGTTTTATGTTCCTCCGGGTGTTCGCTTTTTTTATCATCCCGACAAAAACAACAAATGGGAATATATATGGTTCAATTTTGTGGGAAAGGGTGCAAAAGATTACGCAAATAAACTGCAACTGAGTTCGCACAATCCCGTTATGTCGTGCAAAAATTTTCCCAAAATATGTTCTATTTTGATGGAAGTACTGGGTAAATATGAAAGAAATGAAAAAGTGGGCTATTCAGAAGCATTATCATCATTTTTCAAAGTAATAGATCTTAACAACAGAAGTCACTCCAAAAACATGATTTCACTTTCTGAAAGAGCCAAAGACTTCGTTAATCAGAACTATTTTAATGCTAATCTTACAATAACCGGCATATGCAGTTATTTTAATGTAAGCCATTCTTATATGTGCAGAGTTTTCAAACGTGATACGGATATTACTTTAAAAAACTATATTATTAACAAGAGACTTCACGAAGCATGCAGACTCCTAAAGGAGACTGACCTTGAAATAAAAGAAATAGTATATTCTGTAGGATTTTTAGATGTTGTACATTTCATGAAAATATTTAAAAAATACATGGGGACAAGCCCCAAAAAATACCGAATGGATTCTTATAACAAAAAATCAAACAAATAAAAAATGTTAAAAATAGCCCCAGCAACAAATATTGAAATTTTGATTGTCCGGGCTATTTTTTACATCATCTATAATTGCACCAAAAAAGACAGCACCTCATTTTGAAGTGCTGTCTTTTGATTTATTTGATTATTTTGTTTCCATATAATCGTCTGCGTGAATGATAGGTGTAACAACCTCAACATTCTGATATACAGGAAGACCTGTACCTGCAGGGATAAGCTTACCGATAATAACGTTTTCTTTAAGACCGATAAGAGGATCTTTCTTACCTTTGATTGCAGCATCGGTAAGAACTCTTGTGGTTTCCTGGAAGGAAGCCGCTGAGAGGAAGGAATCTGTTGCAAGAGCAGTCTTGGTGATACCAAGGAGAACGGGTTTAGAAACAGGCTTGGAGAGACCTTTTTCTGCCATTTCTTCGCAAACTGCTTCAAATTCACTTCTGTCAACCATTGAACCGATGAGAAGATTACTGTCACCGGGATCTTCAATGCGGACTTTTCTTATCATCTGTCTTACGATAACTTCAATATGCTTATCGTTGATATCAATACCCTGGAGACGGTATACACGCTGAACTTCTCTTGTGAGATAGTCGGTAACAGCGGTAAGACCTGCCTGGTCGGAGATTTTGCCTTTGATTGCAAGGAGATCCTGAGGATAGATTGAACCTTCTGTGAGTTCATCACCTGCAATAACCTGCTGACCGTCGGTAACTTTGAGTCTTGAACCGTAGGGAATGAGGTAGTTTGCTGTTACGCCGTTTTCATCGGTAATAACAACTTCTCTCTTCTTCTTGTTCTCCTCAATTTTAACAGTACCGTTTTCGTTTGCAAGAATTGCAACACCCTTAGGTTTACGAGCTTCAAAGAGTTCTTCGACTCTGGGGAGACCCTGGGTAATATCATCACCGGCAACACCGCCTGTGTGGAATGTTCTCATTGTAAGCTGAGTACCGGGTTCACCGATGGACTGAGCCGCAATGATACCAACTGCTTCACCTGCGTTAACAAGCTCTGCGGTTGAAAGGTTTGAACCGTAACATTTTGCACAAACGCCGATGCGGGCTTTACATGTGAGTATGCTTCTGATTTCAACTTCTTCAATGCCTGCATCGCAAATAGCTTTTGCAATGTCTTCATTGATGAGGCCGTCTGCTTCAACAATAACTTCTCCTGTTGCAGGATTAATAACATCGTTGAGCGCAACTCTACCGTTAAGACGGTCTTTGAGTCCTTCGATAACTTCGTTACCGTCGGTGATTGCTTTAACAACAACACCGCTCTTAATGCCACAGTCATCTTCACGAATGATAACATCCTGAGATACGTCGACAAGTCTTCTTGTGAGGTAACCGGAGTCGGCTGTACGAAGAGCTGTATCGGCAAGACCTTTACGGGCACCGTGAGTCGAAATGAAGTATTCCAAAACGTTAAGACCTTCACGGAAGTTAGCCTTGATGGGGATTTCGATTGCTCGACCGGAAGTATCAGCCATAAGACCACGCATACCTGCGAGCTGTTTAATCTGGTCCTTACTACCACGGGCACCGGAAGTTGCCATCATGTAGATGGGGTTATACTGATCGAGATTGTCGATAAGGTCATTTGAAATGTCATCAACTGCTTCGTTCCAAGCACTGATAACCTTGCCGTATCTTTCTTCATCGCTGATAAGACCACGTCTGAACTGTTTTGTAATCTTGTCAACCTTTTCCTGAGCAGAATCAAGATGTTCCTGCTTGGTTTCGGGGATGATGATGTCGGATACGCTGATTGTGAGTGCACCTCTTGTAGAGAATTTGTAACCGAGGGCTTTAATATGGTCAAGAACACCGGCAGTAACAGTTGTACCGTGCTCTTTGATGCAGTAGTCAAAGATTTTTCCAAGACCTTTTTTGTCGGCAACAAAATCCATGCCTATTTCGAGTACAAAGGGACCTTCAACGCTTCTGTCAACAAGGCGGATATCCTGAGGAACATTTTCGTTGAAGATAATCTTACCTGCTGTTGCATCAATGATAGCAGATTCTTCTTTGCCGTCTATAATCTTGGTGTTGATAACACGAATCGGCGCATGAAGACCGAGTGCACCACCGTCATATGCCATGAGAACTTCGTCGAAGCTTGAGAACACTTTGCCTTCACCAATTTCACCGGGGAAACAGCCTTCTTCGGTGAATGTGGCAGGTTTCTTTCCTTCGGCTTCAAGTTCGATGTTCATCCAGTGAAGACCAAGACCTTTTGTAATAGCCTTTTTGTTGTTTTTGTTAAATTCCTGCTTGCTGAGGTAGCAAACTATATCTCCTGCTTCAAAACCGGTGTCACCGGGATCGAGAATTTTAACCTCTTTGGGTTTGATAATGGTGAGGTAGTAACTACCGAGAACCATATCCTGTGTAGGAACTACAACAGGTTTACCATCCTGAGGTTTAAGGAGGTTGTTTGCCGAAAGCATGAGGAATCTTGCTTCAGCCTGAGCTTCCGGTGAAAGAGGAACGTGAACAGCCATCTGGTCACCGTCGAAGTCGGCGTTGAACGCTGTACATACGAGAGGATGGAGCTTGATGGCTCTGCCTTCAACAAGAACAGGTTCGAAAGCCTGAATACCAAGGCGGTGAAGTGTAGGAGCACGGTTGAGGAATACGGGATGCTCTTTGATAACATCTTCAAGCATATCCCAAACCTCGGGACGAACTCTTTCTACCATACGCTTTGCGCTCTTGATGTTGTGGCAAAGTCCGTCTTCAACAAGCTTCTTCATTACGAAGGGTTTGAAGAGTTCAAGTGCCATTTCCTTAGGAAGACCGCACTGATATATTTTAAGATTAGGTCCTACAACGATAACCGAACGGCCGGAGTAGTCAACACGCTTACCGAGAAGGTTCTGACGGAAACGGCCCTGTTTACCTTTAAGCATATCGGAAAGTGATTTGAGAGGTCTGTTTCCGGGACCTGTTACGGGGCGACCTCTTCTGCCGTTGTCGATGAGAGCATCAACAGCTTCTTGAAGCATTCTCTTTTCATTGCGAACAATGATGTCGGGAGCTTCAAGCTCTAAAAGTCTTTTAAGACGGTTGTTTCTGTTGATGACTCTTCTGTAGAGGTCATTGAGGTCAGATGTTGCAAATCTTCCGCCGTCGAGCTGAACCATTGGTCTGATTTCGGGAGGAATAACAGGAACAACATCCATAACCATCCATTCGGGCTTATTGCCGGAAAGTCTGAACGATTCTACAACTTCAAGTCTTTTAGCAATACGGATTTTTTTCTGACCCTGTGAAGCGTCGAGTTCTTCCTTGAGTTCTCTTGAGAGTTCTTCAAGATTGATGTTTTTGAGAAGCTCTTTAACAGCTTCTGCACCCATACCTGCCTTAAATCCGTCTCTGCCGTATTTTTCGGTGAAATCTCTGTATTCTTTTTCTGTAAGAGTCTGCTTTTCTTCAAGCTCGGTCTTTCCTGCATCAATAACTACATATGATGCAAAATAGAGAATTTTCTCAAGAATTCTCGGAGACATGTCAAGAATGAGACCCATACGGCTGGGAATACCTTTGAAATACCAGATATGTGACACGGGAGCTGCAAGCTCAATGTGTCCCATACGTTCTCTACGAACCTTGGACCGTGTTACTTCAACACCGCATCGGTCGCAGACAATACCTTTATATCTAATTCTTTTGTATTTACCGCAGTAACACTCCCAGTCCTTCTGAGGTCCGAAAATCTTTTCGCAGAAAAGTCCGTCTCTTTCAGGCTTGAGGGTTCTGTAGTTTATTGTTTCCGGCTTTTTAACTTCGCCGTGTGACCATTCCCTGATTTTTTCGGGAGAAGCCAAACCAATCTTTATAGATTCAAAATCATTAAATGCTGACATAAGCTATCTCCTTTCTTATTGATCACCAAAATCATCTTCTATTGAATCAATTGAGCTGTCAAGGTCTTCAATATCATCAAAATCAACTATATAATCATCTCCCATGTCAAGAACGTCGGGAGCTTCTAAATCGTCAAATGCTGTGGTAGCAAGTATGTCGAGATCTTCAAAATCATCGTCTTTGTCATCGTCAAAGTCGAGTTCATCAATATCGTCTTCGTCGTCGAGTTCATCGCCGAGATCTTCATCAGTTTCGTCACCAAGATCTTCATCGGCATCATATCCGTCAAAGAAGTCTTCTTCGTTACCTTCAAGATTGAGACGAAGATCTGTATCTTCATCATCATAATCTGTTTCTCTAATGGGAATTACCTCATCATTTGCATCAAGCACCTGAACATCGAGACCCAAACTCTGAAGTTCTTTAATAAGAACTTTGAATGATTCGGGAACACCGGGCTTTGGAACATTTTCGCCTTTGACAATTGACTCATATGTTTTAACACGACCAACAACATCATCGGACTTAACTGTGAGAATTTCCTGGAGTGTGTATGCGGCACCATATGCTTCCAGTGCCCAAACTTCCATCTCACCAAATCTCTGACCGCCGAACTGCGCTTTACCGCCGAGAGGCTGCTGGGTAACCAATGAGTAAGGTCCTGTTGAACGAGCGTGGATTTTGTCGTCAACGAGGTGGTGAAGCTTGAGATAATACATATATCCAACAGTTACCGGGCTGTCAAAGGGATCACCGGTACGACCGTCATAGAGAACTGTTTTACCATCAAGAGATTTGCCTGCCATTTCGAGAGTTTCGAAAATGTCTTTTTCATTTGCACCGTCAAATACGGGAGTTGCAATCTTCCATCCGAGAGCCTTTGCGGCATAACCAAGATGAACTTCGAGAACCTGTCCGATGTTCATTCGGGAAGGTACACCGAGGGGGTTGAGCACAATCTGAAGAGGTGTACCGTCGGGAAGGAAAGGCATATCTTCTTCGGGAAGAATTCTGGAAATAACACCCTTGTTACCGTGACGTCCTGCCATTTTGTCACCCACAGAGATTTTTCTCTTCTGAGCGATGTAGCAACGAACAAGCTGATTTACTCCGGGAGGGAGCTCGTCGCCGTTTTCACGGGTAAATATTTTAACATCTACAACGATACCGGATTCACCGTGAGGTACACGAAGCGATGTATCTCTTACATCTCTTGCTTTTTCGCCGAAGATTGCACGCAGGAGTCTTTCTTCAGCAGAAAGCTCGGTTTCTCCCTTGGGAGTTACTTTACCGACAAGGATATCCCCTGCTCTTACTTCGGCACCTATGCGGACAATACCTCTTTCGTCGATATCTTTGAGTGCATCTTCACCAACGTTTGAAATGTCACGGGTGATTTCTTCGGCACCGAGTTTGGTGTCACGGGCTTCGCACTCATATTCTTCTATGTGAATTGATGTGAATACATCTTCTTTTACAAGGCGTTCATTGATGAGGATAGCATCCTCGTAGTTGTAACCTTCCCATGTCATAAAGCCGATGAGAATGTTTTTACCGAGGGAGATTTCACCGTTTGCGGTTGAAGGACCGTCGGCAATGATGTCACCTTTTTTAACTCTTTCGCCGTTTGATACGATTGGCTTCTGGTTTATGCAGGTGCTCTGGTTTGAACGGAGGAATTTGATAAATTTGTAGCTGCGTACATTTCCATCATCTTCACGAACAAGAACTTCATCTGCACCTACTCTGATAACTACACCGTCTTCTTTTGCAAGAACACAAACGCCGGAGTCTTTTGCTGCTTTATATTCCATACCTGTGCCGACAATTGGAGATTCTGTCTTGAGAAGAGGCACTGCCTGACGCTGCATGTTTGAACCCATGAGCGCACGAACGGCGTCATCGTTTTCAAGGAAGGGAATCATTGCTGTGGCGACAGATACAATCTGCTTGGGAGAAACGTCAACGTAGTCAACCTTTGATGGATCAACTTCGATGAATTCGTCTCTGTAACGAACAATAACCTTGTCGTTAACAAAAGAACCGTCTTCTGCAAGCTTTTCAGATGCGGGAGCAACCATGTAGTTATCTTCCACGTCTGCTGTCATATATGAAATTTCATCGGTAACCTTGAGAGTTTCCTTATCAAATTTTCTGTAAGGAGCTTCAATGAACCCATATTCATTGATGCGTGCATAACATGCAAGTGAGTTGATAAGACCGATGTTAGGACCTTCAGGAGTTTCAATAGGACACATTCTGCCGTAGTGAGAATGGTGAACGTCTCGAACTTCGAAGCCGGCTCGTTCTCTTGAGAGACCGCCGGGACCAAGAGCCGAAAGTCTTCTCTTGTGAGTGAGCTCTGCAAGCGGGTTGGTCTGATCCATGAACTGTGAAAGCTGTGAAGAACCGAAAAATTCTTTTATTGCAGATACAACAGGTCTTGAATTTATGAGAAGTTGAGGCGTAACAACGTCGAGATCTTGAATTGTCATTCTTTCTCTTACAACTCTTTCAAGTCTTGAAAGACCGATGCGGAACTGATTCTGCAAAAGTTCACCAACTGCACGAAGTCTACGGTTACCGAGGTGGTCGATGTCATCGGTTGTACCGATTCCGTATACAATGTTATTGTGATAGTTGATGGAAGCATAAATATCTTCTGTGATAATATGCTTGGGAATGAGATCGGTAATTCTTTCTTTGATAAGCTTTTTGAGCTCTTCGATATCGTCTGATGCAGAAAGAATTTCCTTGAGAACGCTGAACTTAACTTTCTCATTGATATCATATTCTGCAATAGCTTCGGCAAGCTCGGGAGATATATGATCAAAAATATTAACCATGTCATTGGTGAATATTTTGATTTCTTTGTCTTCAACTTTTACCCAAACGGTGTTGATGCCGGCTTTTTCCAAAATAGCGGCTTTTTCGGCGCTGATGCACTCGCCTGCTTCAGCAAGAATTTCGCCTGTTTCTTCGTCTACAACAGGTTTTGAAAGGGTTTGATTTTTGATGCGGGCACTAAGCGAGAGCTTTTTGTTGAATTTGAAACGGCCAACTCTTGAAAGGTCATAGCGCTTTGCATCGAAGAAAAGTCCGTTGATAAGGGTGGTTGCACTCTCAACCGTGGGAGGCTCACCGGGACGGAGTTTCTTGTATATTTCAATTAATGCCTCTTCGGAATTAGTTGTGAAATCCTTTTCGAGGGTGGTGTTGATTTTTTCATCATAGCCGAACATTTCAAGAATCTCAGCATTTGTGTTGAGACCAAGTGCACGGATGAGGACAGTTACAGGAAGTTTTCTGGTTCTGTCTATGCGCACGGAGAAAACGTCATTGGAATCGGTTTCATATTCCAACCACGCACCGCGGTTCGGTATAACGGTAGCATCGTAGAGCTCTTTACCGGTTTTGTCATGTTGCATTGCAAAGTAGATGCCCGGAGAACGGACAACCTGGCTGACGATAACTCTTTCGGCACCGTTTATAATGAAGGTACCCTGATCGGTCATGAGCGGGAATTCTCCCATGAAGATTTCCTGTTCCTTAACTTCGCCGGTCTCTTTGTTGATGAGTCTCACCTTAATTTTAAGGGGCTTTGAATATGTGGCATCACGCGCTTTACACTCTTCAATTGAATACTTCGGATTTTCATCCAGATAGTAATCATCGAATTCAAGCACAAGATTTCCCGAAAAATCGCAAATCGGAGATACATCTTCAAGTACCTCTTTTAAACCTTTTTCGATAAACCACTGGTATGAATTCTTTTGCACCTCAATTAAGTTTGGCATCTCGAGAACTTCGTCGATTCTGGAATAGCTCATACGTTCGTTCTTACCAAGCTTGATAGGATGTACCATGTTTCTATCACCTCATATATTTTTTTTGCTGCGAAAAGATAAAATCTTTTCTGCTTGCGTGAGGACGAGTCACACAAACACAGTAATAATGCATAATTCGGATTGTTTCCATGCACAAAAAACCGTGATTATGCACAATCGAAAATCCATAAAAACGGCTATAACTGCAATTTATAATATTAACACAAATTATCCCAATTGTCAAGCATTATTTTTCAAAATTTTTCCACGTAGTATAACTATGTAATCCGACTTATATTCTTCAATATCAAATATGTTAAAAAAATACGATTACATTTTGAACCGACCCCCGAAAGTTAGACCAAAAATCTAACGATTAGGAGGTCGGTTCATAATACATGGCTCTTTTTCTGTAGGCAAGTGGTGTCAGCCCGGTTTCGGCCTTAAATACACGACAAAAATATGAAATACTGCTGAATCCGCAACGATTGCTGACATCGGAGACAGACACCTTTTCGCTGAGAAGAATGTTTTTGGCAAGCACTATGCGTGTTTTGAGGATATAGTTCATAACCGTAAGCCCCGAAAACTCATGAAATCTGCGACAAAAATGATATTTACTCATGTGAATTGCTTCGCATATGTCATCAATTGTAATACTTTTAAATATATTGCTGTTTATGTAGTCTATTGCCATATTCATGGTCCCTGCTACAGGTGCAATATGTTCAATGGTATTTTTGCATATCTGAACAAGGAGCTTTATGCAACATGAAACAACCATTTCATCAAAATATGCTCCGCCATTGTATTTTTCAATATCGGCAAAAATATTTTCAACATCGTCTCTTTCGGATTCATCAACAACCGAATATACAAATCCACCCTCGGAAAAAACTCGAAAACTGTTGTCATCAGAAAAGAAGTTAAAGATTTTCTGCACAACATCGGGCATAACAAAAAATTTGCTTCGATCATATATATCAGGATTGTCAGCCATGGTGTAAAAATATTTTCCTGCACCGATAAAGCAAAGAGTCCCCTTTTTTATGGGATATATTTTTTCAGCGCATACAATACCTCCGCCATCGGAGTATGTATATATTATCATGTGATGTTCAAGTCTGTGCCATGTTTTGAAGAAAACGTCTTTTCCCTTTTCGTGATGTATTATGACATTGGGCATTTTATCACCGACCACACTTTCAGATTCAAATTCTTCAGATATTGTAACATATTTTATCCCAAAAAGCAACCATAGTAAAAAACACGGCAACATATCTCTATACTTAACATCATTTTTTCATTATAATATAAACAATACGGAGGTGTAATCATGAATAAATATAAAGGTATTTTTACGGCACTGCTCACTCCTTTTGACAGTGCCAACAAAATTAATGAAAAAGAGCTTGAAAAGCTGGTTAAGTTTTGTCTTGGAAAAGGGGTAAAGGGTTTTTACGTGTGCGGAAGCACCGGTGAAGCTTTTCTTCTTTCAACCGAAGAAAGAAAGCAGGTTATGGAAATTGTTAAATCCTGCGCACCCAATTCCACACTTATTGCACACATAGGCTCTATTAATGAGTCGGAAGCAACAGAGCTTGCCAAGCACGCAACAAAGCTTGGCTATGATGCAATTTCATCGGTAAGTCCTTTCTACTACAAATTCACTTTTGAAGAAATCAAAAATTACTATACACGTCTTGCAGACGAAGGAGCCCTCCCTATGCTTGTTTATCACATTCCGCTTTTTTCGGGCGTAAGTATGAGCACACAGGAAATGGCAAGTTTTCTTTCGGACGAAAGATTTTTGGGAATTAAATATACATCAAACGACTTTTTCACTCTTGAACAGTGCAAGACAAACTTTCCTACCAAAATCGTATACAACGGTTTTGATGAGATGCTCCTTTCGGGTCTTGTTATGGGTGCAGACGGTGCAATCGGAAGTACATATAACCTTATGGCGGACAAATTTGTTAAAATATATGAGCTCTTTGGTCAGGGGAAAATTGCAGAAGCGCAAAAGATTCAGCAAGAAGCAAACAAAATCATTACCGTGCTTTGCAAAATCGGTGTTATGCAGGCTGAAAAAGAAGTTCTAAATCAGCTTGGATTTAACTTTGGTGTGTGCCGCCATCCATTTGACGAACCAACAAAAGCGGACAAAGAACTCATTGCAAAGGAAATTATTCCCTATCTTTGATAGATTTAATTGGAGTTTACTTATGAAATGGACAAAAAAAGGATTTGAAGAATTTAGAAAAGGCACCTTTGGAAACGGCGGACAAAACATATATGTTTCACGAAAAGGAGTGCTTCAGAGAATACATAATTTTGACGTGAATGGTGACGGATGGTTTGACCTGCCCCTTGCAAACAGCCACTCTATGAATGAACGCCCGCCGGTGTTTGTTTATGACAGTATCAAAAGTGAACCTTTGCGTCTTCCGACCTACGGAGCATTTGACGCTTGTCTCACAGACCTTAACGGTGACGGTTGTCAAGATTTGATTCTTGCCTGTCAGCACGATGGGGTTCATACCGATGTTTCTGCCATAATTTATTACGGAAGCGAAACGGGACTATCCGAAAAATACCGCAGTGAGCTTCGGGTTTTCGGGGCTTCTGCAGTGGTTGCCGGCGATTTTAAGAATTGCGGCAAAAAAGCACTGGCATTTTTAGCAGGCGAAAAAATGCGCATTTTTTATCAAACACCGCAAGGCATTGAACCGTCGGTTTTTGAAGATGTCAATATAAACGGTCTTACAATGGCAGTTGGTGATCTCGACGGTGACGGCTATGACGATCTTTACGTTATGCATCAAGGAGACGGAAGTCAAACTGTCTACTGGGGCGGTGAAGACGGAATAAATCCCGAGAGAAAAACCGATTTTGGTGCTTCGATGAAAATTGACGTGCGCGGTTCAACCACTGCAGGTAGAATAGCAAGCGGATGGTTCCCGTGGAAGACAAGCATTTTAAACATTAACGGCAAGCCAATGACTGTCCGTGTTGAAAATGCTGACGTTATTCTCGATAGCTGGCAAAACGGAAAAATCCCACACGAAGAGTACCGCTTTACATGTTTTGATTATGAAAAGCTGATGGAAATTCCATCACTTCGTTACAGAGGCATTATGCACGTTGTTGCAGGTGATCTTAAAAATAACGGTGGGTGCGACATTGCAATCGCTCTTTCTTTTGACCGTGACACCGAAACAGAAATTATGGTTTTGTGGGGAGATTCAGGCTATGATGTGTCAAATGCTACCCACATTCCCATCAGATATCCGCGTTCTCTCACGATTTCGCCTATTTGCAAAGATGGCAAAAATGTTCTTTTTGCTTGTCAAGGTGGTGAAAGAGACCGAAACGAGCTTGATTCCTCCATTTTTTCTTTTGACGAAAACGGAAATGAAACTTTACTTGCAAAAATACCTTCCTGGGATGCAAATGTTATTTTAAACGGCATAACCTATACTGACGGCAGAAGACAGACTGTTGTAATCAATCACGAAGGTGAACTTTCAAAAGGATTTGAAGATGTTGCATTTTTCCTTGGAGGTCCCGACGGTTTTAGCGCAGAGCGGACCATCACCCTGCCGGGGTGTGCGGCGGTTGACCTTATCCCTGCAGACCTCAATGACTCAGGACACCCTGATGTTTTGGTTGTAAACTGCTCCGAAAACACTCCATGGGAAGACCCCGGATGCGAAATATTTTGGGGAAGCAAGGACGGATTTGACCCTCAAAATAAAACTTCACTCCCCGTCATTCTCGGTCACAGCTGTGTTATTGGAGATTTCAGACATTCGGGATATCTTGATGTTGTTGCAACAAGTCTCAGAAGCCGCCTTATGCTTATTTTTGAGGGCGGACCCAACGGCTTTGACCTTGAAAACCCCCAAAAAATAATAATGGGTCCAAAGCCCGAACTGTGCGACCCATTCACATGGCCCGGCGAAGATGAAGACCCTCAATACTGCGAAGAAGAAAACGGACTCATAAATCAGTTTGGCGGTATGAGAAACATGTTTTGCGCCGACTTTAACGGTGACGGCTGGCTCGACCTTTTTGTTCCCCAGCTCTACGGCACAAATTCATTCATACTTTGGGGCGGTCCTGACGGATTTTCAACCGAAAATATGCAAACTCTTGCAACCGACGGTGCAGTAACCGGCAATGCCGCAGACCTTAACGGCAACGGCTATTTAGACCTTGTTCTCGGTGGGTTTACAGCTCTTGGCAAATCTCAAGTGAAAGAATCATATATTACAATTTACTGGGGCGGTCCCGACGGCTACAAAGAAAACCGCAAGACACAGCTTCCGGCTTTTTGCATTAATGACCTTACCATTCAGGACTTCAACAATGACGGAATTCTTGATATTTATGCCTGCGCTTATTATGGTGTGAGAACAAGAGATACTGATTCGGTTATATATTTCGGTTCAAAAGACGGTATATTCTATCAGGATAACAAAAAACGCATTTTCAACAATTCCGGAACAGGATGCCTTTCGGGCGACTTTAACGGTGACGGATATATTGATCTTGCTGTTGCATCACACAAAAAGCAAGGTAACCATGTTTGCGAATCATTTGTATATTGGGGTGGTCCCGACGGTATTAACACAGAAAGATACACTCCCCTACCGGGCAGAGGCCCTCACGGAATGTCTACGGTTGATGTGGGTAACATAATGGACAGAAGCGACTCGGAGTATTATGTTTCTGAAACCTTTGAGATCCCGGACGGTATGACAGCAACGAAAGTATCGTGGATTGCCCAAAACGGCAAAAGCACATGGGTTAAAATGCAACTTCGTTGTGCATCAAGTATTCAAGAACTGGATAACACCAAATGGAGTGAATCTGTAGAAAACGGCGATGACATAACCAAGCTCAACCTCAAAGGATTTTTGCAATATAAACTTGAACTCGGTGCAAGGTGCGGAGCAGGAACGCCAAGAGTAACGGAAGTAACTGTCGATTTTGAATAATACTCAGAAATGACTGCAGGAGGTTAAAACGATGAACTACACAGATTCCAATCTTGAAAAAGTCACTTACGAATCTTCAGTGAATCTGGAAAACCTTAATTTAAAAATTTATACCGGCGCGCAGTTTGGACTTGAAATTAACAACATTTTCGGTTCTCATCTTCACAGACACTTATATTATGAGATATTTTATGTAAAAAGCGGCGAAATAACCATACAATTTGAAGACAAAGATGTCACAATAAAAGAAAATGACATAATCATAATAGCACCGACGGTTGCGCACTGTGTAATTTCGACATCAGCCGACTGCGATGTGTTTTCTTTTTATTTTTCCTATTCAAAAAACTCGCTTAAGACTGAAGTGGACATGTATGATATGATTAGCAAATTTCTTTGTGATGAGTATATCTATATCAAAAACAGACCGTCACTTACCGATATTACCGAAAAAATATCAAGAGAATTTCTCACAAACAATCACTACTCATCCGGAGTTTATTTTTGTGAATTGCTGATTGATATTTTGAAGATTTCCAAAGTCGGAAAGGCGAAAAGTTCGAAAAGAAGCATTTCCCCCGACAGTAATATGAACCGTATACGCATAATTGACTATATAATTAACAACAAATTCAATCAAGACATTGAACTTGATGCCATTGCAAAGATTTTGTGTTTATCAAAAAAGCAGACAAGCAGAATTATCGCCAAGCACTATGGAGTCAACTTCCGTGAGCTGATTGTTCAAATGAGAATGATTAAAGCATCTGAACTTCTTTTGGAAACCGAAAAGTCAGTAACTGCAATAACAAATGAATTGGGATATTCTTCCCTTAAAGGTTTTTATTATATCTTCAAAAAATATTACGGAATACTACCGTCGGAATACAGAGAAAAAAACAGATTATAATATTTTGAAAGAGCCGGAAACGGCTCTTTTTTTTTTACACACCTATCCTCTATTCTCTTACCACTAATCCTACAAAAAAAGCGCTGCCTCAGGAAAAGTTTTATGAATTAACTGAGACAACGCTTTTTATTTGTATTATATAAACTGATATTTGTTATTCGTTATTTATTTTAATTTTTACAGAGAAACTTTGAAATTATCCATATATACCGCTCTTGATACACTATAACGAGCTTCATTACATGAGAAATAGAGTCTTCCTTCAATTCCATTGTATGCGGTGTTAAACGACGATACGGCATTGTTCTTGCCGATTACATGACCGACACATACACCGTCAAAATAGATAAAGGATTCACTGTAATCATTTGTAACAACTTCTTTTCCTGTTTCGGGATTAATAGTAACAAAGGGGCGGGTTTCAATTTTCATGGGAATCCATCTGTCATAAAGGTCTTTTCCAGTCACATCTGCCCAGTTCTGATAGTTTACCCAACCGCTTGTAACCCTGTCACTCATATTTTGGAACTGGATTCGGTTATTATCAGTGCAAATCATCATCTGAAAAGCTGCCATTCTATATTCACCGAATTTAATCTGGAAGATTGTGTTGTCTATATAATCACTGCCATCTGCTTTGTCATAAGCATATTCTCTTGGGATGTACAGATCATATTCATAGTCTACAGCAACAGTGCCTCCACGCTGATTAATTTTTGTACGATTTGTTTTGAGCTCACGTATACTAAACGTCCAACCGGTTGTACTTCCTGTTACCGCATCATATGTACCAAGGAATTTTGCAACATTTCCACGTGTGCCGCCTTCTTCGGGGTCGGCTGCTGCGGTTACAAGAGAACCTATGAGAGAAATCGAGGAATCGTTGATTGTATCGCCTATTTTAAAATTTTCGAAATCATAGAAAAGTGCTGCCTCTTTTGAAGGAAGTTCATCCTTCATGGAAATGGGTTTAACGGTCGTTCCATCCCAAAGATAAGCACGAACCTCCTGATTGGCATCAACAGCAATTGCCGGAGTTACAATTTCAAGTCCTGCATCGGCAGATGTTATGTCTTTAACGGCAATTTTGTCGAGTTCTTTAACATTTGTACCGCTGTAACTTGCAACATAAAGCTTTGCACTCTCTATTCCGCTGTCAAACAAAGACTGAGGAATATTAACCTTTGCAACCATTTCCCCGTCTTCTTTGGTTTTTAAGCTTCTGTATACTGTCTCAGACTCGGAAACAACAACTTTTTCAGCAATATCCGGTTGAATTTCGTATGCCATAGCATTGCTTGAAGACGCAATCATAAACGATGCTATGGCTATTCTTAAAAATTTTTTCATCATAAATTAAACCTCCAATGTCAAAATTCTATCTTTATTATAGTATAGAGTGTTTATTCAAACAATGGTGTAAGGAGACAGAAACAAAAACATAATGTCTTTTGTCTTCGCATATAAATTTGAGTTTGTCCACATAGTGATTAGGGATTAGGGAATAGGGATTAGGAGTTCAAATTGGAGTTTGTCGGGGAGATGAGATTGGGTTGATGTGTGAGGCTTCCCCCTGGTGGGGAAGCTGTCACCGTATGGTGACTGATGAGGGGAACCAAAAGAAAGTAATTTCAAATACAAATTTGAAAATAGTTCAAACCACTGAAAATACTGCTTTCTAACGCTCCACTAACCAATCAAATTCGCACAAGTGCTCTTTTCTTGGAGTGTCACTATCCCCTCATCCGTCAAGCAAGCTTGCCACCTTCCCCACCAGGGGGAAGGCTCACGCCCTTGTGTTAAACTCAGCGATAAACCCCAATTTGAAACCCTAATCCCTATTCCCTTATTCCTAATCTCTATGTGGACAAACCACAATTTGAAAATGCATTTTGATATTATAAACAAACTCGCCTGCAGCGAGTTTGAACCTTCATTTCACATTTGTCATTTCTCATTTTTTCACTACATAAAAAAAGCGCTGCCTCAGGAAAAGTTTTATGAATTAGCTGAGAGACAGCGCCGTGTAAGCTATTAAGTTTTTACAACGTAATTATATCATTCACCGCCGAATTCGACAAGGTTGTGAAAAGACATAATCACACTTTTGATGTCTTTTTATTTACCATTTACATATTCGGTGTATTCCGAGGGATGCATGAATACAACGCCCTGATCTTTGAGCCAGAGAATAAACTCATAGAATCTTTCCTGAGATGCCCTGTTACCGGACCAGCCGCCGGGATGAAGCTGAAGAACAACATAATCTGCACCGGCTTCCTTCTGACTATTCCATCTTGTCTTTAAATTTTCAACTTCGTCAGTGTTACTTGTTGAAACTGATTCGGTTTTAATGTTTCTCCAGAGAAATGTAAGTTTGTTGTCAGCATACGAAAATGTCGGTTCGGAATCTCTCATAAGCATTACGGTTGTGTAGTTGGGGAACTGTTCGTTAAGAACCTTAACAGTTGTATCATTCATTCCGTTTGAAGGAGGATTAAATGCATTCATTTCAAAGCCTGCTTCACCGGCAACACGGTTACTTTCGGCAAATTCGTTTGCCTGAACTTCTTCATCTTCTGATGTAAAATAACCTGTCTGCCAGTTATAGCCGTGAGACCAAACCTCAATCATGGGATTGTTTGCAAGCTTTGCAACAGCTGCCGCGTGTGACTTACCGTAGTCTTCCTGATTGATTGCATAACCCATAAGACCATAGCTCATTTTAACATCCTGATCCTTCGCCCAGTTTGCAACCTCGTTCCAGATTGCAAGATCACTTGTTTTACCAAAATCGTCAAGCTTTATAATGGCAATGGGTTCTTCGGTTGCGCCACGGAGAACTCTTGATTTAAACATGGGCTTTGCATTGTCAGCTCTCCATGCAAAGGCTTTTACTTTATATTCCTTTCCGTCATTGGGAACGGTTACCGAGAGAACCGGTTCTGATTTTTCGCTTGAAGCATCAATATTTGTTGTGTCTGCAACAATAAGTGTATCATCCTGATAGAGAGCAAGAGCAAAGAAAAGCTCAAAATCGGTGCCGTTGTTTGCAGTAATGTTCATTGAAGCCTTAACCTCACCGGGAGTGAGAAGTGAAAGTGCTTCTTCATTTTCGCCTGTGCCTCTGAAGAATCTTATGTCTGACATCACAAGGTCGGGAAGCTGAGTGTCAAATTCTGCAATGTCTGAAAGTGTGCTTCCGAATTCGTCGGTGAGACCGTCGAGGGTAATGTGATAGTGAGTGTCATATGCTTTGTCAAAAGCAATTGAAACGCTCTTGCCGTCGGGAGCAAATGTCACGGTTTTTTCGGTAATTTCATTGCTTTCACTGATTGTGCCGGTAGGTTTGTATACCTTGATGCTGTCGGCTGAAGGGTTAACAAGCTTTGTTGAGAAGTTGATAACAACATCATCATCGGGATCAAAAAGCTCTGCGGACAAATTGTTTGTAATTTTGAATTCATCCATTGTTTTGTAATCTACATCGGTAAAGGATGCCGTGTTGCCTTCACCTGCGGGAGCAGTGAGCACGAGGCTTGAAGGAAGTGCTGTGAGTGCCACAGGGTAATTGGTTCCGTCAATTGTCAGTGTAACGGTGTCGGTTTCGGCATTGAGAAGCTTAAGAGTTACGGGGTATGTGCCGGGCTGGAGAGCCGAAATGTCAATTGCTTCGCCGCCAAGGTTGAAGGTTGGAGCTGTGCCTGCAAAGGTGAGATTTGCGGTTACAAATTTGCCTGCACCTGTGTCAACAAAGGGGAAATATGTTGTAGCTGCCGCTTCTGCTTCGGCAGTGGCAACAGCTGTTGCATCGGGAATTGAAGCAGTTTCCGGGAAGTCGCTGTCTGATGCTTCGCCCCAGTAGATATTGTCAAGGTAAACATATTTTGCATTTGCACCGGTGCCTTCCTGGAGGTATATTATCTTGTCTGTTCTTGCCCATGCAGTTGTTATTGTGGAGTCAAACGCTTCGGTGTGGAATGATGGCTTTGAGGGAGAAGTGCGGTTTTTGATGTCCACACTGTAGTATCCTGTTGATGCGTCTATGAGAATGTTTATATCAAACCAGTCGGTAGCGTTAAAGGTAAATGTCTTATCTCTCACACCAAAAAGGTATAAATTGTGTCCGTCTGCTCTGAAAAGATTACACTGGTTTGAACCTTTCATATAAAGGTTCAGTGTTCCGTTTTGAATAAATCTTGCAGAAAATGCCACCTGGAACTTTTTAGCCCAGGTTCCGCTGTTGAAATTATATCTGAACTGAGGATATAAATAGTCATTTTTGCCATCAAGAGCGGTTGCTTCTTCATATTTTGTAAAGCTACCGAATGCTACACTCTTGCCAAGATTGGGGGCAACTTCCATATCATCTGTTTTTTCATCGGTAACAGTCTTTAAGATTTCAAGGTCAGTTGAACCCTGATAACCGAGAGACCATGTTCCTCTTGACGAAGCAGGAATACCAACATTTGTCACACCGTTAACCTGCTTTTCAAAGTTTTCAAAATCATAAACTTCTTTTGAAGCGGAAGTGCCTGTTGTAGGAATGCTAAATTCATTGGTGCTTTCAAAAACAAAGTTATCCCAGTAACCGTACTGAGTGCCATATGCTTCTTTGGTTGGTCCGTGATAGAGAACTACAAGATCGCAGTAGCTGTATTGTGTTCCGCCGTCAACGCCCATTTTGTCGATGATAAGGGTGTTGTCTTCCCAGATTCTAACGTGGTATTCCATGGTGTCGATGTTGTAGATAACATCAAAATCGTACCATTTGTTTGGTGAATATTGTTTGCCTGATGCTTCACCAAAGATTTTGATGCTTCTGCCTGTACCGTAATCAAACAAGATGGGGTATTTTCTATAGCCGGAGTTTTCGCTTGATCTGAGGAGCAGAGCTCTTTGAATATACTGTGCAGCCTCGGTCACATAGAGTGATGATGTGAGGTGAACTGTGCCGTATACCTTTGTTGCGGTGTTTCCGCCGGGGGTGTAGGACACCTGAACATAGGGGTTGGTGGAAATGGCTGTGGCTGTGTGATAAACACCAAGGCTCTTGCCGTATCTTGTGTCAGGTGCACTTGCAACATCAACATGTGAGGTGTCGTTGTAGCTGAAGTTTGTGAGCTTGCCATAGGTTGAATACTTTTCAAGACCATTGGCGGCAGTGCCTTCTTCTCTTGTAAAGTTGCCTGTTCCGTATTTGTAACCTGTCACATTGAAATCGTCGATTTCGTCAAAGGTTATTTCATCACGATAGTTCTGATGTGCCGATACATTAATTACCGACAATGATGCAAAACACGAGATGATAATTGAGAATGTGAGAAACATACTCAAAAATTTTTTTGCTTTCATAAAACTTTCCTCCTTATATTGAATGCAGAATCAAATTTTGATTCCTTTTATATATACCACTTAAGTGGTAATGTACTGTGGGATTGTTAATTTACAAAGTTATAATACTGTGTGGGAGTCATAAATGCAACGTCTGTTGTTTTAAGGAATTCAACAAAATCCTTAAAGGTCTGAACACTTGTTTCATCCCAGTAACCACCGTGACCTGCAAATATCATATAATCGCCTGTTGTGCGGTCGGTGTAGTAGGGCTTGAGGTCTGCAAGTGATTTTAAAACACCTGTTCCGCTTTCCATCCAAAGACAATTTGTAAGATTCATAAATCCGTTTCCATCATAGGGAATAGTCGAATTTCCCATAAAGGTTGTGTATTCGGGGAGCATTTCAAGTGCTTTATAGGTGTTTTCGTCATATCCGCCGGATGGTGTTGCAAGGGAATGTATTTCAACAACACCGTCGGTTTTTTCATACACGTGGTCATAGCATTTTTTAAGTATTTCTGCCTGATACTCGGCAGTCTGATTTGTGAACTCGGAAGTTATGCCTGTGCCTTCGTGGTACTCATGGTCATAGCCATGACACCAGATTTCAACGAATCCAGTTTCAACCATGTTTTTCACCGACTGAATGTAGTCATCGTTGCCTTCATCAATTGAGTTACAAACCATACCGAGAGAAAGGGGAACTTCCTCCTCTACTGCCCACGAAACAAGCTCTGCGTATTTACTGTAGGTGCTTGTCTTTATGTCGTCGAGTCTGAAAATAATTACCTGACTTGCCAGTTCCTTGTAAGCAACAGGAGCCATATTTTCAGCCATAACACCTGCTTTTACCCTGTATGCCTTACCGTCATCGGGAACATCGAGGAACATAATGTATTCAAAAGGTGACACATCAAATTCCACAGGGGTAATTTCCATATCTTTCATTTTACCGTTTTCGTCATACAATGCCGCCCACATATAGCCGTTACGTTTAACTCCGTCTCCGGTGGAAACTTCGGCTCTGATGTCAAGCATACCTCTTGGGAGAAATGATGCTTCATTTCCTTCGTTGTTGTAAATCTTTATGCCGTCACAGTGATATAACATAAGCTCGGTGTCCACTTCCACAAAATCGGTGAGAGTTGCACCGTAGGCATCTTTAACTGTGTATGCGATGTGATAGTGTTTTTCTTTTTCTTTGTCAAAGCTGATGCTTATTGATTTTCCGTCTCCGGAAATTTCAGATGTTGATTCAACAACGTAATCTTCCTTGAGTTCGCCGTAGGGTTCATAAACCGTTACGGATTGAATTTCGGAAATTGTATTTGAAAATTCTATTGATACATCTTCGGAAGCTTTAAAGTCGGTTAATACCTTTTGGCTTGTGGCTTCAAGGAGATTGAAAGACTTGTATGTAATGTTTGTAAGGCTTGCCTTGTTGCCCTCACCTGCAGGAGCTGTGAGAGTGATTGCAGCAGGAACTGTGTCCATTGAAATCGGAATATCAAGACCGTCAAACTTAACTGTAAATTCCGGCGGATTGTTGTTCATCATTTTGATAACAAGAGGATATGTGCCGGGAATAAACCCTGACACATCAATAGCAGTATCACCAAGCATAACTGTGGGGGCAGTGCCCTCAAAGGTGAGTCTTGCACCAAACTGATGACCTGCAAATGCAGTTGCAAAAGGCATTTGACATGTTGCTGTGCCGGCGGCATCTGTTGTTGCTTCTGCACTTATGTCAGCCATTGTCACATTTGGAACTTCACTTTCGGGAAGCTCGCCAAAGTAGATATTATCAAGATATACATATTTTTGAATTGCGCCGGTTGAATGCTGGAAATATACAATATTACTTGATGCATCCCAGTAAGTTATTATGCCGTCATTAAAGCCGGTTTCGTGATAAGAACCCTGAGAGGGTGATGTGCGGTTTGTTACTGTTATATCATAAAAGCCCGTTGCACCGTCAACTTTAATGTCAAAGTCATACCAGTCGTCCTTGTCGAGAGGATAGCTTGCAATCCTTGTGTTCATAACATAAAGATTGCCGCCGTCAACCTTAACGGGATTAAAAGCATTTGAACCCTTTGCATAAAGGTGAACCGTTCCGCAGGTGTAGGGTTTTAATGAAAATGCAAACTGGAACTTATCGGGAAGCTTTGAATTCAATGTGTATCTGAGCTGAGGATAGGAATAGTCATTCTTTCCGTCAACAGCAGTTTCTGCATTGTAGGTTTCGGGAATACCAAAGGCAATGCTCTTGCCAAGGTTCGGTTCGATTTCCATGTTGTCGGTTTTAACGTCGGTTACAGACTTTACAATTTCAAGTGCTGTTGAACCCTGATAACCAAGTCCCCAAGTACCTCTGGGGCTTGCAGGCATTCCGAGACCGCCTGTGAATTCCTGCTTTACAAAATCTTCAAACTGCCAGATTTCTTTTGATGAACCGGTTTTTGGAATTTCAAATCTGTTGACCGATTCAATAAAGAAGTTGTCCCAATATCCCTGCTGATCGCCGTAGGCTTCTTTGGTGGGACCGTGATAGAAAATAAACAAATCACAGTAGGAATATTTCTGACCACCGTCAATTCCCATTTTGTCGATGAGAAGCTCGCCGTCTTCAAGGCAGATAATGTGATATTCCATTGAATCAATATTGTAGGTTATGTCAAAGTCGTACCACTTTTCCGGTGAATACTGATAGCCGGTGTTGGTGCCGAAGAACTGAATGCTTCTGCCTGTGCCATAATCAAACATAACGGGGTATTTTCTGTAGCTCGAGTTTTCGCTTGATCTTAAAAGGAAAGCTCTTTGAATATACTGATTAGCTTCGGTCACATAAATTGAAAAGGTTGTGTGAATTGTGCCGGTGTATTTCACATTTGATGTATAGTTAACCTGAACATAAGGGTTTGCGCCGGAGGCTGTGGACGGATTGAAGGAATGATGAATACCGAGACTCATTCCGTATTTATTGTCGGGAGCTTTCACAACATCCGCATATGCATAGTCATTATAGTGGAAGTTTGTGAATTTGCCGTTTGAGGTGTATTGCTCAATTGATTTTGCTGAAACACCCTCTTCACGGGCAAAATTGCCTGTTCCGTATTTGTAGCCGGTGGCATTTGCTGTGTTAATCTCGTCAAAGGTGATTTTTTCGCTCAGATTCTGATGTGCCGAAACGCTTAACATTGACACTGATGCAAAGCAAGTTGCAATCAACGTCAGCATCAAAAATAAGCTTAGTATCTTTTTCATAAAATCCACTCCTTTATATGTGAATAATTAATTATATTTTACCATACAAATTAAAATTATTCTATGATTTCAGAGGACATCAACAAAAAAATAATGTCTTTTGAATTCACTTTTCATAAAATATCAATGTTTGTTATAAATCAAATAGTACACTCCACTGCATAAAAAAGACCCTGCAAAATTTCTTTTGCAAGGTCAATTTTTTTATTTGATTTATAGTATTACCTATTAACAAATTACATTTCTGCAATCTTAGCCTGTGCAGCTGCTAAGCGTGCAATCGGCACACGGAAAGGTGAGCAGGATACGTAATCAAGACCGATTTTGTGGCAGAATTCAACGGATACAGGGTCACCGCCGTGTTCACCGCAGATACCGCAGTGCATGTCGGGACGAACCTTTTTACCGAGTTCAACAGCCATTTCCATGAGTTTACCAACACCTGTCTGGTCAAGTTTTGCAAAGGGATCATTTTCGAAGATTTTTGCATCATAGTAAGCTGTGAGGAATTTACCAGCGTCATCTCTGGAGAAACCGTAGGTCATCTGTGTAAGGTCGTTTGTACCGAAGCAGAAGAATTCAGCTTCTTTAGCGATGTCGTCAGCTGTGAGAGCAGCTCTGGGGATTTCGATCATAGTACCAACTTCGTACTTGAGTTCTACACCTGCAGCAGCGATTTCAGCGTCAGCTGTTGCAACAACATCGTTTTTAACATATTTGAGCTCTTTGATTTCGCCAACGAGAGGAATCATGATTTCGGGAACGAGGTTCCAATCGGGGTGAGCTTTCTTAACATTGATTGCCGCACGGATAACAGCCTTTGTCTGCATCTTAGCGATTTCGGGATATGTTACTGCGAGACGGCATCCACGGTGACCCATCATGGGGTTGAATTCGTGAAGTGAATTGTTGATAGCTTTGATATCTTCAACAGTCTTGCCCTGAGTTTTAGCAAGAGCAGCAATGTCAGCCTCTTCTGTGGGAACGAACTCATGAAGAGGAGGATCAAGGAAACGGATTGTTACAGGATTACCCTCAAGAGCCTCATACAACTGCTCAAAGTCGCCCTGCTGCATTGGTAAAATCTTATCAAGAGCAGCTTCTCT
>JAFQBA010000111.1 GCA_017416845.1 Clostridia bacterium | reverse complement strand
TAATGAACTCGAATCTACAACAGTAGAAATTATAAGGGTTCATTAAACATTTTCAACAACGGTGACAGATGTTGATCTACAACAGTAGAAATTATAAGGGTTCATTAAACCACACAAATGGGTATCACAGGCACAACCATCTACAACAGTAGAAATTATAAGGGTTCATTAAACCTTAACGCCATGTAAACAACGTTCGGATATCTACAACAGTAGAAATTATAAGGGTTCATTAAACCCATACATTGTTAATTATAAACAGTTATTTGCCTTTAAAATTATAATAAAATAACAAAAATCAGCTTTATTCATATTTAATGAACCCCTTCTTTAAATTATTATAGCATATTAAGACCAAGGTTTGCAACATTTAATTTACAATTAACAAATCTGCATCCTCATTTTTTGCATAACCATATTTCATTATTTCGCATGAGTTACTCATGTGAAAAATATATACGCTGTCAGTCTGGTCAAATTGTTTTAGCCATCTATTGTTTAAATCTGTAATTACATTGCTTAATATCCGTTCACTATTTTCAATTTCATAAACCGAATATTGGAGCATATAACCAAATCTTCGAATATATTTATTGAATTTTGCCCTTTTCTTGTCGTTAGAAATATCATAACTGATAATAATCACATTATTCGCCCCAATCAAAAATAGGATATTTATACACAGGAAGTTCTTTCATGAACGCACGATAAAACGATTGAACATAATCAAAAATTTCTTCTTTATGTTCAATAAGCGGAGACATCAAAATTTTAACATATCTTGATGATTCAGACCATTTTAATCTGTATTGACCGTTAAACTCAACAAAATCCTCCTCTCTGATT
Organism: Clostridia bacterium; assembly: GCA_017416845.1. Classification (GTDB taxonomy): domain Bacteria; phylum Bacillota; class Clostridia; order UMGS1810; family UMGS1810; genus RGIG1828. Next base: position 19,422 of record JAFQBA010000111.1, on the reverse strand, counting down.
TGTTTCAAATTTATCGCCTTCTTTATTTCATGATCAATAATTATCCTGAAAGGTTCTACAATGTCACAAACCAAAGACTTTCGCATATAAAACTGTCTGTGCATTACTCCACAATACGTATCAAATCCATAACTCGAAAGCAAGGCATCAATATATGTAAACAGCAATGTATATCCAACATCCATTGTTGAATTTATGTAATCTCTTTTTATTCTCGGTTGTCTACCATTCCATGATATGTTTGAAAAATGATTCTTAAAGAATAATTTTGATGCAAGACCCTCATATGCCATAAGTTCGTTCAATGCTGAAGCACTATCAATTTTGTGAATATACTGATTAATTAGAAAAATTGCTTCTTTTACATATTCATTTTTGTTTCGTATATTTTTCAGTTCGTTACATTGGTTATTCATTTTATTGGCAATAATGATCTTTGCAATACCCAGTCCTTCATACTGATATTGCTTTCTCCTAAGTAAGGTATTACCATCTTTTGCAGCACCGATGACTGAATATAATCTAAATCCGGCAGTCATTAATGCTATGAAAAAACCAAATTTTTGAGCTTTTTGAATCAACACAGATGTAATGCTTGTGTGACCTATTGCAAAAACAACAAACAATCTGTAGCAAGTACATTGAAATTTAATTTTCCCGTCAGCATCCTTTACTACAAGATTATCATTGCTGAAAGAGAGTTTTTCCCCCTCATTAAACATCACAAACACAATTTGCTTTTTGCTGAAATCAGGTGCGGTAAACAGATTTAACATCTCCTTTAAGAAGCGAAAAACTGCAAAGTAGTTCATAGATACATCTTTCACATTTTAGTATGTTTGTTTGTACAAACCCATTAAACGAAAATGTATTTATATCATCTAACACTTTCTTGAATTTTTCAAACATTATGATGTTCTCATATGGATTTTCTATTGGATACACCTTGTTGTCTTCCATACTGTATAATCTTATTTCATTAACATTATATCCCATTTCACTGAGAGCAAAATATTGAGCATAAACCTGAAAAACATATCCGTCATATATTGTTGTTATTTTTTTCTTTCTCTCGGTTAATATACCCGTTTCAACATCAAACGTATCAATTTTACCCAAAAGATTATATTCTTCACAATATACGCTCACTCCCTGCAACATACTCTTTTTTGAAGAGTATGTTGCAAGGTCGGAATTCTTATGTGATTCTGTACCGTTTATCTGGTCAGAACACCGGGTAATCATTTTTTCTTCTTCGTCAATGCTGTGAAAGAATATTGATACCGGACAAAATATGAAGTCATTAATATTGGAGATTGATATAGGATTCTCACTCATTTCTGCACATATTCAAGCCATTGTGAATTTTTAATTGACTTAACTTCCTTTTTCAAGTCATCTTCTGAAGTGTTTTTCAAAACGGATATCGCCCATTGTGCCTTGCGAGCAATATTGTATGCACCATTGGCATCGGCATTTTCAGGAAGCTGACTTTCTTCCCCCACAAAATTACGGCTATCATAAAAATTACCACATTCATCTTTAACCGGTGAAATAAGATAATCAACATCTCCGTTACCGGTTTCACTGTTTCTCATCTGCAAAGTATTTGCAAATAACCGGATAAAATCTTTGAAAAATTCAGAAGTTGTCTGCGAAATAATTTGTTCCTTGAGATTATTACTATAATCTATGCCATATTTATCAAACAAAGCTTTAAATTCTTCTGTCAGTACAATAGTTTTGTTATCCCATTGATTATTTTTATCTTTATTATGATAATTAATAATTCTTTCGCCATTTGTATACACAGTCCACAGCTTACGGTATGATGCAAAAGCTTTCGGAAACTTTTCATAATCAATATCAAATTCAAACATATTATCGTTCGGATTATATCTGATATCATCAATGTTTTCTACGAGTGTTTTTGATTCTGTAATATTTGTATACCTTGGTTTGAGCAAATCTGCAAATCCGGTCACAGGGTCTATTTTACTGGTAAGCCATGCCGGAACATAGAATATAAATCCGTTTTGTTTTGCCTTGTTTACCCCATCCACCTTGTTGGTTAGCTGATACGCATTTAGCAATCCGCCGTTTTCTTCCGGCTTTGCCGATTTGCTAACCAAAAAGTTGAGCTTTGATATAAGCATATTTTCAAATTTCTGATATACCTGCTTCTCCACTTTAAAGCGACCTTTTTTAAATCCAAAATTAAGGTCTTCCATGGCTATGATTGCATCATATTTTAGAACAAGGTTACAAATTTCATGTACAACCTGACTCAAGTAGCCTTCTTTAAGTTCTTTTATGTTTTCGATTGTTCTCCATGATTTTCTTGCATCGTCTCTGTCATTTTCTTTGGAATCAAGCAATTTATGATAATCCACTTTATAGTCTTTATCTTTTCCGCTTATTATCTCATTTAGTGATTTTTGATATATGATTTTCCCGTTATTATCTATAACACAAATATACAAAAGATTCCTTTCGCCTCGGTCAATGCCGATAACATAGTTACTATCAGCATTTTTTAATGCTTGTCTGACATCGCTGTTAATAAATTTCTGCCCATCGGCTTTAAAGTTAAGTGTTATCGGTAAATGAAGAGAAAACTGATTTTTTGTAAATCTCTCATCTTTTATTAAATCATATTTAAATACACTTTCTTTTTTAGGATTAGATTTATTTTTGTTCTTTATCGGCTCGTTGGCTTTATGAACTATCATTTCGTCTTTATCAATTTTTGCTTCACGGTAGAACATTTCAGCGCCACCGCTCAGCTGATAGACAACATCGGCAAGGTTTTTTTCATCAAACAGCATTTTAAAGTACAGCGTATGTAAATTAGGATTTCCGTGACTGTGCTCTGAAAAATCTTTGTTGTATATTCTGAAAAGATACAAATATCCTTTTTCCACATAATCACTTATCTGGTTTTTTGATATCATTTGAAAATTGATTTGATATGCCTGATTGTCAGCATCTGAAACAAACTCACTGTATGACGAATATTCAGATGCTTTCTTAAAGTTGAATTTAAAATTATTGTAATATCCTTCCGTAACTTTAATATAATAATCAATAAACCTTGTAACCTCATCCCTTGTCGCATTATTCAAATTAACACTATACCCACACCTTAATCTTATATCATTAACTTCAGTAGGCAAATTTTTTGTTTTTTCATTTTCAAGTCTACGATTAATCCCATCCGAATCCTTTCTACCATTAACTTTTTTTGCCACTCCATTAACAAACATTAAATTAGGAATATCTTTTGAAGGTGATGCCATTTGTTCATAACACATTTTCATCATAACATCATCTTTATCCGCGGGATTATTATATCCTTTTCGAATTATTGAATTATATTCTTTATTTATTACAGCAAGATAATATTCATTGTTTTCAGTTAAAAGAATTTGAGCAGACCTTTCAATTTCCAAACTGGTTGGCCAACCTTTCAAAAATTGTGGGTTATCAAAATTCAGTTTAATCTTATTAGCTGAATAAGGCTTTTGTGTTATATAGTTTCTTACTCTATCATACAGACCATCAACCAGCGAAATCTGTTCATAGGCTTGCAAAAACTCGCCATAGAACACTTCGTCTTTACCGCTTTCTTTGCCGGTTCCCAAAAGTGGTTTAATAAGATGTTCAAGCTCTTTCACAGAATCTAACAGTTCTTTAATTATTTTGATTTTATCTTCATTTCTATAAAGTTTTTTCGTGTTATTTGCATTATAATCTGTCTTCAAAAAATCCCTTGAATTATTATACTCTTTCAAAACCGCTTCGATTTTTTCTTTAACTGAATTTTTGTAAAACTTCACAATATCTCCAGGCGCGCTTTCTGTTTTGAATTTTTCACCTAATCTTTGAAGTCTTAATATTGCAAAACTTTTAACCTTGTTATATTCTTTCCTTTCATTTTCAAAATATTTTTCAATATCCTTCGCTTTTTTTATAGGATGCACTTCTTCATATTCTGCATTCCAACTTTTTGAAATCGCACTCCAATCACCAAACACATGATTGGAAATGTCTGTTATGGCGTTTCCGGCTTTTAAAAAAACTCCATCCATGTTGAATTCTTCAAATTTTTCGAACAAGGCACCAACTTCTTTTATGGCAGTGTCAAGATGATCTGTAAAATAGGTGTTTATTGAATGAATAACTGAGTTACCAGACTCAAAAGATTCCGGAATAAACGAAATCTTTTCATTATCAATCAGTATCTGTTTATATAGTTTTTTCATAAACGGCAATTTTTTTGATTTGTCATTTTTTTCCACTTGCTTATTATACAAATCGATATATTCATTCAAGCCCTTAATTTTAACTCCTTCATCAGTCACATATCCGCCAATGATACTATTATATTTACCGATACCTGATTGCGATAATGTAAAGTTGAAATAGTCTAACATGAATACATCATAAACATACACTCCATACAATTCCATACACGTTTTATCCATAAGAGATAAATCCTCTTTTGATAATAACTCCTTAACTTTATTAAACGTCAAAGAATTATCAAGAAATTTTGGGAGATTGTCATTTATACAACGATATGCAATTGCTGTTGACCGAGCTTTTTCTGTATACATATTTTCTCTATTTTTGTTAAACCCTCCAAAATAACCAAAGAAATTTTGAAATGATTCAACAAGCTTTTTTTCTTCGTTGTTTTCGAGAAATCTCGGCAACACATCTTCGATAAGATCCTTTTTAAATAATGAACTATATATTTTATCATTCTTAAATGCTTTTGAAATAACCTTCCGCATATTATCCTCAAGAGATTTCATCCTTTCGGATTCCTTATCAGTTTTAGAATCATTATAGTATAAATCCGCATATTCTTTAACGTCTTCAAGATAAACTTTCGAAAGAACTTTTTCAATGAACTCCTTGTGATAACGGTCAATATACTCTTTTACCTTTTTATAATCTTCTCCTCTTTGCTTATCTTTTTTAAGCAAAAGCGCATTGTTAAAATTCTCCTCTGTTTTCCCAACAGGAATCAACGAAAATCTCAATGTCTTTGTCAATGGATATTTGTTTATAAACGAATCAATTTTTTTCATACTATATTTTCCCTCCAATTTCAATTTAATAAAATTAATTTTTGCAATCCAAACTTCTCAACTCAGTATAACACATTCCCTACATATCCGTCAAATTTTGTTAATCCTTCGCCTCATCATTATTAAATCATATCCGCATTTCTATCCGTTTTCTTTTTATCAACTGCTTAAATTATATCACACCATACTGTCCCATAATCAGTACATCACAAACACAAAAATAGTCAAGCATAAATGACTAATTTACACTTGACTAATTCAAATCATATTTTAATTCTGTTATCATGCAACACATCAAGCTCCGATGCATAGCGGTTGGACATATCGCTGTAGCAAAGATATTCGGAGGCGGTTATGCTGTTATCACGGTAATAGATGTTATAAATATATATGATGGTTTTGAGCTTGCCACGCTTGGCAAGAGAGCCGGTTTCACAGTGGAATCGCCATGTTTGACTATTTTGTTTCCTCTCTGCTATTTTGCTTTATTGATATTTCTTTTTCCAAAAAGACTTTCAAAATCCGCAGCAGCAAAAATTCCGCAAACAACCACCACAGCTGAACACAACACAGTTGTGGTGCTGAGCACGCTTGAATCTCCGAGCAAAACAACCGTAAAGAGAATCGCCCAGGCGGTATAGGTTATGTTGAGACCCATTGCCTTTGACACACCGAGGTTTGCGATGGCTTTGTAGTAAAACATATAAGACACGGTTGCACACAAAGATGCAAGAGCAACAATCAATAGCGCGGATGAATTCTCAAACTCAAAAAGTCCTGCCGTAAACCTCCATCCACCTAAAACAGGAATTATAACAACAGCATACACAATGGCAGAAACAGTCTGGCGAATCTGCAATGCATATTCACTTTTCAGTTCATCATTTTTCAGGCATTTTGAAAGAATTACACCTTCAATGCCCCATCCAAAAGCACACATGAATGCTCCGCACAAACCAAGCCAGAAGTTTCTTATGTTAAGGTCTGAAGAATAACTCAAACCAAAAACCCCTGCCAAAGTGACTAAAAGAAATATCCACTGATACCACTTTATTTTTTCTTTAAGAAACAAATATGCCAAAGCACTTCCTATGGCAGGATAAATTGCACTTGCAACAGCTCCCACCGAGGCGCCCATATAGTTTACGGCAAGAACATAGCCTGTCATTCCGATTGGACCGCCAATGGCAGATGCCAACACAAGCCATTTAAAATTTTTGCTTCTGCATATTTTCAAAACATCCTTCAGCCTGTGACGAAAACCATTGAACACTAACATATATATTGCAGACATCGCATCATGAATGAATGTGCTCACAAAGGGAGCAAGAAAAAGAGCCTCTGCATCAGACACAAAGGGTGTCATTGAAAGTGCAATTCCGAGAATAACGGTTTCCAACGCCCACGTTATGCCGGCTGTAATTCCGGTAAACATATTGAACCGCCTCCTTTCAGGCGATGTTGTAAATTTTATTTCAGTAAAAATGCGGGAATGTGGGAAATATCAGGAAACACAGCATCGGCATGCTTTGAAAGACGCTGACGGTTTTCATCGTTTGCACCAACCCCAATAACACCTATTCCGGCATTTTTGGCAAAGCAAACGTCGGTCATTGTGTCGCCAACCATGATTATTTCATCTTTTTCCATATTCATTTGCTCGGCAAAATCCAAGGCACACCAGGGGTCGGGTTTAACAGGAGTATCACCATCATCAGTGTAGATTTTATCAAACAGATTTTCAATTCCAAGCTTTCCAAGACATTTTTGTGTTATTTCAAGATTATCGGTTGTTACTACCGCAAGCTTAATACCTGAACTTCTTAAGCTCGAAAGAACTTCATCAATTTTTTCGCAAGTTGGCAAAACCTCGCCCAAGTCAGCATTACGGTTGTATGCATCAAGCACCATCGACACAAATTTCTCATCTGAAACCATGCAGTTATGCTTTTTAAGTACATCATTTATTGCAAGGGCTATTTGCTCATATGTTCCCTTACAAAGAAGTCCGTCGGTGTTGGCAACACCATTTTCAACACCGATTGACAGAAGGATTTCTTCAGCGGGAATATCCTCTCTGTCCAGTTCTTTAAGAATTTGATTTATTGCGTTTACCGAAACGCTTATCCAGAATGCATCAAACTGAATGAGTGTTCCATCTTTATCAAAAATTATTCCTTTTATTTTCATTTCTGAACCTCCCCAAGGACGCATGCTGTTTTTATGGCAATTTCAAGTCCGGGAATCATGGATGCCTTATCCACCCATTCGTCCCTGGTGTGAGCACCGTTGCCGGTTCTTGTGCCTATGCAAAGTGCAGGAACGCCCAAAGACAGCGGAATGTTGCAATCTGTGGATGAGCTTCGGCACAAAACCTCTTTGCCGGTGGCTTCTTCAATGATTGGACATATGAGAGCTTTGAGATTGTCAATTTTGCTTTGCTCAATGTTGCCGCAGGGTCTGTCGCCAACATTGGTTACGTTCACTACAACCTTTTCGCTTCGGGCAGATTCAAAAATTTTTTGGAATTTTTCTTTCATAAACTCAAGGCATTCATAATCGTCGGAACGGTATTCACAAAGCATTTTTGCATTTTGAGCAATGGTATTTACCGACGTTCCGCCATTTATCGTGCCAACATTATATGTGGTTTTTATGCCTTCCTTTTTGGGTACTTCAATTTTGTAAATTTCCGAAACAATTTCGGCAAGCTTTGCTATGGCGTTGTCATTGCCAAATGCACCGAAGGAGTGGCCGCCCTCTGTGAGAACTTCAACCTCATAGCGATGGGAGCCAACGCATGTATCGCTGACATGGCCAAGGGCAGCATCGAAAGAGATAAATTTTGCAATTCTTCCTTCAAAATCTTTGAAAATTTGTCTTGTACCTTTGAGATTGCCGAGGCCTTCCTCGCAGGAATTGCACACAAACATAATGCCCTTTTGGGGAGTAAGATTATTTTCGACAAAATATTTTGCCGTAATCAAAAGCTGTGCCACACAAGCCGTATCATCCCCCACACCGGGACTATGGATTTTTTCGCCATCATCTGTGCACGGGAGCGGATCGGTGTCGGGAAAAACCGTATCGGTGTGAGCAACAATGACTGTGATTTCGTCGCTTCCGTCACAGTTTACCGGAAAAATTACATTGAGAGCTTCATCAATATACACGCTCTTTGCACCGATGCCGGAAAGCCAATTTTTGCAATATTCGGCTCTTTGGTGTTCAAAGTGCGACGGAGCAGGAATGAGGCACAAATCCATGAGGATCTTGTACATTTCATCTTTATTTTGTAAGATAAATTCTTTTATGTCTTTCATCTTATGACTTACTCCTTTGACTATTCAAATTTTGTTTTTTGTCTTTTTCGTTAAGCTGAATAACAATCCCCAAAACAATTACCACAAGACCAACAATGGAATTGAGACTTATCTGCTCGTGAAGAAAAACCGATGTCCAAATGAGTGATAAAAACGGTGTTATGTAGGCAAGGTTTGAAATTTTTGCGGTTTTTCCGCTTTCGAGAGCCATGACCCAAACGGTGTTTGCAATGGCAACCGTAAAAATGCCGTTCCACAAAAAGCCTGCCATCTGACCCATCTGCGGCAAAAAAATATCTCCGTTTAAAAGGTTTATAACAGTTGTGAGCAAAAATGTAGCGAAATAACTCATCATGAGTGAAATTGGCTTTTCATAGTGTTTTTTTTGGTTAAGTGAGGTGAATATGCCGTAAGAAACTGCACCAAGTATACAAAAGAGTGCTCCAAGCATCATTTTTGCATTAACCTCAGATATGGCACTTCCCATTACTATGGCTACTCCGCAAAAGGAGATGAGAATTGCAATAATCTTTTTAGGGGTTAATCTTTCTTTTAGAATTATGCATGCAAACAGCACACTCATAATGGGCCACAGATAATTGATGATGAACGCCTGTGATGCAGGCAGAAGATCTGTGCCTGCATAGTAGAACATATAATAGAAAAATGTGCCGGGAATTCCTATTGCAGTCATGGTTAAATAGTCTTTGACAGTGTAGTTTTTGTGCTTTTTGAAATTGCCGGTGCAAAGGTTCAGAATGAGCAGAAACACCCCGGCAATGATGGAATTCATCCACAAAAGCTGTATGTTGTTGAGTTCTTTTAAGAGGATTTTGCAGGTCGTGGCTACTGTTGACCAACAGAAAATTGATATACCTGCATAGACGTATGCTTTTTTCATTATCAATTTCTCCTTTATATTAGTTCCAAATGTATAATCTATAAATTGCATTATATACAAATCAAAGTATAAAGTCAACCTTTTTCAATGATAGTTTTCAGAATCAGGAAAAAACGCTAAACAGCGGTACTCAACAGGTTTTATTCCCTATAAAGCACCGCCATTTCCTCTGATACTATACTGCTTAAAAAACTATTTTTTACTGAATATTTGTTTCTACAATCATATTCTGATTGCGTTCGAGAGGTGTTGAGAAAAGCTGACGAACGTCATTCTCCGGTTTTTTTCCGTCAATTAGTATCTGCACCTTTTCAATTCCTGCAATATACGTAAGGGAATTCACTATGGAATATACAGCTATTTTTTCCTCTTTTGACCCACTTACGAGTTTTGCCGTAAATTCAGATGTAAGATTAACAAAACAAACTTCCTCGGTTGTCTCTATACTTATAATACCAACACCATCGGGTATTGTACGAGCATAGCGCTCAGAAACCGGGCCTCTCATCAGTTCGCTGACAATCGTTTTTTCGATGCTGTTATCTGTCATTGTTGCTTTTCGGGTTTCCGGATAAAGCTTTTCGCCGTCTTTATCGGTAAAATACAATGTAACAAACTTCTCGGTTTGTGTATCAACACTTGATGGCGAATTCATATGAATGCTTTCACTTCCCATAGGAGCAATTATATCGCCTTTTCCCCCTTTAGATTTCATATGTTCACCGTTAACAAAAAGCTTGACTTTTTGTACACCATCAAACTGGCAAAGTGTGCATATGATTGAATATCTTGCCAAAAGCTCGTCAGATGCTGCATTCGCTTGTGTACTGTCCCGATAATATTCTCCGCCAAGATCTATATTTACTGTCCCGCTACTTGTCTTTGAAACAGAAACTCCTCTCAGTGTCACGTTCTTCGGTATAACTGATGAATGCTTGCTGTCCATGGGACCTTCAAGCAATTTCTTCATCACTGCTTCCACGAGAGTTTGCGTGTCGTTAAAGAGACTCTTATCGATGTAATGAGTTTCCGAAACTAATGTGTCACGAGCTGAATTAGCAAAATACAGTTTTACGGCTTTTGACCCCTCCGGAACATCCTCTGTACAACCGCTCAATAAAACTAATAATATGATAAAAAGGCACACTGCTTTAGAAATCTTATTCATTTTGTGCCTCCTCTTCTCTCAATGGTACAACATCAGGCAAAATAATCTTAAATGTTGATCCCTTACCCTCTTCACTTTCCACTTCAATCTGTCCGTTATGATATTTTACGGCTGCCAGTGCTATCGATAATCCCAAACCTGTGCCGCCGGTTTCACGCGATCTCGCTTTATCAACACGATAGAATCTTTCAAATATTTTACCGCGCTCTTCTTCGCTTATTCCAACACCATTATCACGAACTTCTATAATAACCTTACCATCTGTCTGTTGCATTGCAACCAATACATAACCGTCTGTATCGGTATATTTAATGGCATTGTCGACAATATTATATATTCCCTGCCACAAAACATCCTTATTTGCCATAAGGAATATTTCTCCCGGAGTACTGAATACCAAAGTAATATCTGCTTTTTTTGCAAGTGGCTGAAGATTCTTCTCAATACCCTGAACTATGTCATTAAGACTAATGAGTTCAAAATGTTTGTCATCCTCTTCGTTTCTGACGTCCATTTTGGTAATATACAAAAGTTTGTTTACAATACGATTGAGTCTGTCTACTTCATTATTCATATCAATCATAAATTCACGTACATATTCCACGTTAATATCGGGTGTCTGAATAATAGAATCTGCCATAAGCTTTATAGAACTGAGCGGTGTCTTTAGTTCGTGCGATGCATCCGAAACAAACTGCACTCTCTGTTTTTCGAGGTTTACAACTTTTTCGCTCATCAGGTTGAACGCTTCACCAAGTCTTGATATTTCGTCATGACCTGAAATGTCAAGCTTCTCGTCCAGAATACCATCATCACCCATTGATGTTATTTTAGATGTAAAATCTACAATTCGTTTAGATACAAGATTGGCAATAACAAAAATGATTATGCCGACCAGCAGCAAAATAACTATAATAAGAAAAAACATTTCCCCAAAAATCGCATCCATAAACTTTATTGCAGAATCCGGAACATACACAATGTTAACAACACCTATAACTTCACCATCCGAATTGAAAATTGGTGCCGATGCATCAAGTGTCACTATATTTCCGTTTTCATACTGTTTAAACCCATCAATTCCGTTTATGGCTGACATAACAGAGGGTCTTACCTGGGCTGTCCCCAAAAGATTTCTGTTATTCTGAGAATCATATAAAACCGTTACATCTCTGCTGAGAACCATAACGCGCATCTGAGCGTCTACTCCGATACCGTTTATAAAGGCAGTAAAGCGCTCCTTGTCCAGAGCGCCCGTTTCTTTGTTCATATAATCTACAGCAAAACTTGCAACAACGTTGGAAGTTGTTCTTACATTAAGCTTTTCATCATCATACAGATATGTTCTCATGGTTGATATTATATAATAACTGAACAAAAACAGCGTTATTATCATAATAAGAAAATATGTAAAAACAAGTCTTGTACTTATACTGTTAAATCTTCCAAATTTCCTCTTAATTTTCGTTGAAATAGTAACCAGCTCCCCACTTGGTCATAAGGTATTTTGGTTCTGCCGCATTCGGCTCGATTTTTTCACGAAGTCTTCTTATGTGTACATCCACAGTTCTTGCATCACCGGGATAGTCATAACCCCATATGAGATCAAGAAGATTATCTCTGCTGTACACTCTTCCGGGATTTGAAACCAAAAGATCCATAAGATCAAATTCTTTAGATGTCAAATCTGTTGTTTTGCCGTCTAATGTTATTTTTCGCTGATTATAGTCAAGCTCAACTCCGCCCATTCGCACCTTGCTTCGGTCTCCGTTTGCGGCAACCGGTGTTACACGACGCATAATTGCCTTTACACGAGCTTTGAGTTCAAGAATATTGAACGGTTTTGTAATATAATCGTCTGCACCATATTCCAACCCAAGAATTTTATCCATATCTTCAGTTTTTGCTGTTAACATAACTATTGGAATATTGGAAAATTCCCTAATCTTCTGACACACCGAAAGGCCATCCAATCCGGGTAACATAAGGTCGAGAATAATTATGTCCAAACTTTTATCCTTCGCATGACGAAGAGCCTCAATACCATCATAAGCAGTCTCTACCTGATAGCCCTCCTGCTCAAAATTAAATTTCATGCCTTTAACAAGAAGCTTTTCATCATCTACAATCAATATTTTCATTTATCAAATACCTCCGACGGTTATTTTATCTTTGATTGCTTCATATCTTTTATTTCCTATTCCGGATACATTGCATATTTCTTCAATACTTTTAAAAGGACCATTAACTTCACGATAATTAATAATATCTCTTGCAGTAACGTCACCTATTTCCGGAAGAGCGGATAATTCTTCAAGGCTTGCAGTGTTTATATTGCAAAGAGAACTCTCATCAATCTGCAAAGATTCCGGCACATATATTGCTTTTGGAATTTCAATGGTGCAATCGGAGACAATATGTGTATCAAGATTCAAAGAGGAAAGATCGGCATTTTCGGTAATTCCGCCTGCATGATAGATAATTTCATGCAATGTACTTCCCAAAGAAACACTGTATTTCCCTGCTTTTTTAACCTCACCGGTAACCGTTACAATAATCTTCTCCTGACTTTGAACAACTCCACCCGAAAGGACATATGTGTCATTATTGTCATCATTGCTCAATCGGTATCCGATTAATGCCAGAAAAGCAAAAATAACCGTTATAATGACAATCTTTATAACTGATTCTTTATTCATTTTATTCCAGGAAGTCTTTAAGCTTTTTACTGCGACTGGGATGACGAAGCTTTCTGAGGGCTTTTGCTTCAATCTGTCTGATTCTTTCACGTGTTACCTTGAATTCACGACCAACCTCTTCAAGAGTTCTCGCTCTGCCATCATCCAGACCAAAACGCAAACGGAGAACCTTCGCTTCTCTTGCTGTGAGAGTATCAAGAACATTCATAAGTTGCTCTTTCAGAAGCATAAACGCAGCCATTTCCGATGGTGCCGGAGCATCGCTGTCAGGAATAAAATCACCGAGAATGCTATCCTCTTCTTCACCTATTGGTGTTTCAAGAGAAACCGGTTCCTGAGCAATTTTCATGATTTCACGAACACGATCTTCGTTCATATTCATTTCCCTGGCAATTTCATCAACATGAGGCTCTCTGCCATGTTCCTGAAGTAATTGGCGAGACACTCTGATAAGTTTATTAATAGTCTCAACCATGTGTACAGGAATTCTTATTGTTCTTGCCTGGTCGGCAATGGCACGGGTGATAGCCTGTCTTATCCACCATGTTGCATATGTTGAAAACTTATACCCCTTAGTATAATCAAATTTTTCTACAGCTTTAATAAGACCAAGGTTGCCCTCTTGAATAAGATCAAGGAAAAGCATTCCTCTTCCCACATAACGTTTTGCGATACTTACAACAAGACGCAGATTCGCCTCTGCAAGACGTTTTTTTGCACGTTCATCCCCGGTGTGCATACGCTCTGCCAATTCAATTTCTTCCTGAGCAGAAAGAAGGGGCACCTTTCCTATTTCTTTAAGATACATTCTTACCGGATCATCAAGGCCAACACCTTCAGGAACGGAAATATCTATTTCCTCTTCCTCGGAACTGCTGATTTCCTCAAGTTCTTTATCAAAGTCCTCAACAAGTTCTATACCCTTGGCCTCGATTGTCTCATAAACCTTTTCTATTTGCTTAACATTTAAATCCACTTCTTCAAGAGCGTCCATAATCTCTTTATATGAGAGGACCCCCTTCTTCTTGCCGTTTTCTATTAACTTTCTGATAATAAGGCTTTTGTTATCGGCAGACATTTCTTCTCTGTTTGTACTCATGTCACTTCCCCTTTCTTATCCTTTGTTCTTAATCATTTCATTAAACTGCTCTAATGTAATTTTATTATTCTTCAAAAGTTCGTAAGCTTTTTCTGCTCCGCCCTTTTCTTTTATCTGTTTTATATAATCCTTAACCGCTTTGTCAGTATCATCTGACTGAACGTCAAGTGCCAGAATACCGGAAACCGCATTTATTTCATCATTTGTATTAAATTTAGCCATAAGAGATATATTAGACACTTTTTCACCATTCTCCATGCATTCTTTTATGTATCGGAATATCATAATATGCAAAGAATTTTCAAACATCGATTCATCGAGCATTGAAAGATACTTTTCACAAAGCTTACGATCGTAAAAAAGAGTACTGAGCAAAAGAGCTCTGGTTTTTTCAAGATATTGCTTGCTGTCATTTGCAACGGTTCCCTTATTTACAACATTTATCACATCAGCATTGCCACCAATAACCGATGTTGTAGCCCCGGATTTGCGAAGTCCTGTCTGAGATATGATTGATGACAACTGAACCCCTGTTTTTTCTGATATAATATTTGCATATACATCAAGTTCAACAGAGCTTTTTATAAGCTTTAAGTAATCAACCATTTCTGATATATATGCTACAATATCATCAGATTTTTTCAAATTATAGCTTTCCCCGAAATACTCTATTAAATACTCCATATCAGGCTTTCTGTTTTGGAACATTGCTTCAAAACGAGCCTTCCCAAAAGTTTTTATATATTCATCAGGATCCTTTTTAGCTTTCAGATCCAAAACCGATACTTTTAAATTACCGGATTGTCTAAGCACAGCTATTGCTCGATTTGTGGCATTTCGTCCCGCTTGATCGCTGTCATAACAAATGACAACCTCATCAAAATATTTTTCTAAAATTTTTGCCTGATGTTCACCGATTGCCGTTCCGAGGGTAGCTACAGTATTTTCATACCCGGATTTGATAAGTGCTATGGCATCCATATAACCTTCGCATAAGATAACCGTTCGCTTTTTTGAATGACGCGCAACATTCAGTGAATATAAATTCTTCCCTTTGCTGAAAATATTCGAATCCGGTGAATTCAAATATTTGGGTTTGCTATCATCAAGAACACGACCTCCAAATCCTATCACATTGCCGTTGACATCAAATATGGTAAACATAACCCGATTACGGAAATAGTCATAGTACCTTCCGGATTCATGTCTGCGAATTAAACCTGCATCATATATATCTCCTTCTGTATATCCTTTCTCTTTAAGATAATCAAAAAGGCTTGTCCAGCTTTCGGGGGCATATCCCAACCAAAAATACTTCACAATATTTCCATCAAGTTCTCTTTTTTTAAAATAATCAATCGCATCCTTAGATGTTTTAATATTTTTATAAAAAAAAGCTGCTGCATCTTTATTAATCATATACAGAAGTTCTCTTTTTTCCTTTTTTTTCTCTGCCAGATCATCATCATATGACTTTGTTTCGGGAAGTTGAACATTTGCACGTTGCGCAAGCTTTTTTACCGCTTCATGAAACGAAATGCCTTCGCTTTTCATTACAAACCCTATTACATCTCCTCCTTCACCGCATCCGAAGCATTTGAAAATGCCGCGCCTTGGCGAAACTGAAAACGACGGAGTTTTTTCATTATGAAAAGGACACAAACCGATGTATGAACTACCGGCCTTTTTGAGAGCAACCGTTTGTGAAACGACTTCGATTATATCATTTTTTTCCGCTACTTCTTTTATTACATATTCCGGGAAAATCGGCAACCTGTATTCCCCTCCCTCTATTTCGTACAAAATCAAAATTCGACATTTTTATGCCAAATCCTTTTTTGTTTTTTTTATTTTATTCATTGAAGAATAAAAAGCGACATATGGGTTTATAATTTGTGCATTTATACTCACTTTATAGGCATAAACAGCTCATTGAATAAATTCACACAATAGTTATCGGTCATACCGGCAATATAATCGCATACAACCACCGACGGTTCCCAATCTTCAAGAAAAAGACGATATTCATCCGGAAGTTTGTGAATATGTGTAGAAAAATAATGATATAGTTTCTCTATAACCATGTATGACTGACTGTCCCTTACAGACATAACATTATAAACATTTTCAAACATAAATGTCCTCAACGCCATCATATTATTGTGCGTTTGAACGCTCATAGATATTTTGCCATTTTTAAGACTTGTATGTACAATGTCACTTATCAGATTGTCTATTCGCTCAGAGTTGGTTGTTCCAAGCGAATTTATCAGTTCGGTCGGAATGTCGCTTGATTTTATAACACCTGCTCTTATTGCATCATCAATATCATGATTTATATATGCAAATCGATCGGAAAACTTAACTATAAGCCCTTCATCTGTAGATGCAAGATTATCTCCGGTATGAGTTAAAATTCCATCTCTTACCTCATATGTGAGATTCATTCCTTCGCCATTCTTTTCAAGATAATCCACTACACGTAAGCTTTGTTCATAATGTTTGAATCCACGTGGAGCAAGTTCATCAAGCGCGCGCTCACCCGAATGTCCAAACGGAGTATGACCAAGGTCATGTCCGAGAGCAATTGCCTCTACAAGATCTTCATTAAGACACAGTGCCCTGGCTATTGTGCGCGCTATCTGAGATACTTCAAGTGTGTGTGTAAGGCGTGTGCGAAAATGATCATTATCCAAAGAGATAAACACCTGCGTTTTATGTTTCAATCTTCTGAAAGCTTTAGAATGAATTATCCTGTCACGGTCACGTGCAAATTCAGTACGAAGGCTGCATTTTTCCTCAAATCGCGCCCTGCCTCGAGTATTATCCGAAAAAGCAGCTCTTTCAGACAACACTTTATGTTCAAGCTTTTCTCGCTGTTCTCTTATATTCAATGAAAACACCTCTTTTATGATTAACTGTCAAATTCAAAAGGCAGTCAACTCTTCATAAATTCTTTCTGCAGCCATATGAGCTCTTGAAATTGCAAATTCATCTTCATTTGCCGGAGCTGATGCACATACTCCCATATGACCCATAGCTGATGAGGATGAAGGACCAATAACAGTCATTCCGTTTACAAGCATACAATCATGAATTGCAGAAACTGTTTTCTCCTGACCACCATATTTTGATGCTCCGCATGCAATTGCTATGCCAAGCTTTCCTAAAACTGCTTTTTTTGCTCTGACATCACGTGTTTTATCAAAAATACACTTTAACTGTCCGCTCATAGTTCCAAAATATACCGGGCTTGCAAAGATAATTGCATCTGATGATTGCATGTCATAAAAAAGTTCAGTAAGCTTCTGTCCATAACAAACCCTTGAACATGGAGATGAACATGAAATGCAAAACGGATGTTTGCAGTCTGATATTACTTCATGAGCATTATATACTTTGGTTTCTACACCTTTCATTTTCAAATCATCAAGTATTACATTTATTAAAAAAGCACAATTACCGTCATGTTTATGACTTCCGTTTACAGCTATAACTCTCATATGCTATGTACATCCTTTCAAACATTTTATACTTTATATATACTACAAAAAGAAGGGAATTCCTTTTTTTGCAGCAAAAAATTCTCTTCATCACGATAAACATTTATACAAAAATATAAGCGGCCGCAACACTATCTTGTGATGAAGAGTACAGCCGCTTTTCTCAAACACTATTCACTAAAAAAACCAGTTAATAAATCAAGCTAATATAATAACAAAGTTTATCTGTTTATTGGTTAATTACAGCAGCAATCATCACGTGTAGGCTGCAAATTATCAAAATGACATTTTTCAGGTGGGAAGAATTCATCTACAGGGAAATTCAAGCGTTCAAATAGTTCGCAAGGATTATTGTCTGTCGACTGAACACATCCATTGTCAGGAATGCAGAAATCAATGACAGGAATGATGAGTTCTACGCATCTTGTAAGTCTTACAATTGTGAATAAACCAATTGTCACATATACCTTCTTGCAATCATCGCAGTCTACGATTATATCATCAAAAACCTTGCAAACATCTTCCGGAACCGAGCTCACATCCATTTCTCCGCAACAACAGCAACTATCGCAACTTTCAACAGTTCTTGCCGCAAGACAAATGGGGTCTACAACTTCTGTTTGTGACAGCTTTTTGACAGGTTGTCTTTATATATGTTCATTGCCACATTAAATACCTCTTGTGTAATTATTGCAAGCTCAGGACGCTTATGAACCATATTCTCATTTTCGGGCAAGATTCGCCTGGTGCATTCAATAAAATCTTCGGTTTCACTTTTGTTGTTTATGAGAATTCCGCAATAAATCGGATTTCTTATTATGCGGGATATCCCTTTTGCACGCCAACATTTTTTGTGTTTTGTTAATATAGAATGTTCATTTAAATAAGATGCAATTTTTCTGAACCCCATTTTCCCCTCCGTATAAAACTTAAAAATGGATTTAACAACATCTGCTTCGAATTCATTGATTTTAAGTTCATATGTACCCATCTTGTCATATCCGTATATTACCGATGGTGTTCTTCCTTTTCCGGCAGACACCTTTTTTCCGAATATTATTCTCTTTGAAAGATTATAGGACTCTTCCTGAGCAATAGCTGCAAAAACAGTTAGAGCAAATTCTGACTCACCAAGGGTTGTCATATTGCACGATAAAAACCTTACATCTACACCGCTTGATTTCAGCGTGCGTATTCCTGTTAAAAAATCCAGTGTGTTTCGGGCAAAGCGGCTTATGTCTTTTACAACAAGCATATCAAACATTTTCTTTTTTCCGTCAGAGAGCATATTCAAAAATTCTGTTCTGTTTTTAAGAGCTTTACCGCTAATTCCCCTGTCTGCGTATATTTTCACAAGATTATACCCTTGCTTTTTTGCATATTCTTCAAAAAAGGTTCTTTGGTTCTCCAGTGATGAAAGCTGTTCGTCACTTCCTGTGGATACTCGGCAATATGCTGCGATTTTCATAGAAACCTCCTAAAAATGATTTTCAAATTGGAGTTTGTAGGGCTAAGTACAAATGAGGTTGAAGCAATTCGCTAATGCACAAAATGCCATCGGGGGACGGTTGCTGACAGATGAGCGAAGCGAAATCCTTTGGCACATAAATTCAAAAATTTTGTGTCAAAG
>JAFQBA010000110.1 GCA_017416845.1 Clostridia bacterium | reverse complement strand
GGGTGAGTGAGTAAAAGGTACGCATAAGAACGTAGCCGCATGCGTCCGTGTTAATACGTCTTTCAAGACGTTGCTTGTATTCTGAGCCCCTGTGGGGCGTTTATTGAAAAGCCCCCGGCATTGCCGGGGGATGTTTACTATATCCATTTATATGATTTTTGATTCTTTACCATTAATCAATCTTTTGATATTATCTTTATGTCTGATAACAACAAGTGCCGAGCCCATGCACACGAGCAAAAGTGAATAACTGCCGATGCCAAAAAGAAGCATGAACAGCGGAGCTGAAATTACAGCACAAACATCCGCCAGTGACATGTAGCCGGTAGTAAGCAAAACTGTTATCATAACGAGTGTTGAGCACAAGCCGGATATTGGGCTTACGCACCATATCATTGATATGCACACTAAAAAACCCTTTCCACCTTTAAACTTATACCACACCGGAAAAACATGACCCAAAACCCCAAAAAGTCCACACCATGCCACGGTAAATTCCCTTTCAACGTCATGTTTTTCAAATAAATACCCTATTAATATCAGCGGTAACACCGTTTTCAAAATATCAAGGAACATAACAGCATATGCCCACTTTCCGCCAAAAATTCTTTTGAAATTTGTGAAACCGGGATTTTTGCTGCCATAGTTTCGAATGTCTTTTCCAAACACAAGCTTAGAAACGGCTATCGCCGGGTTTAATCCGCAAATCATGCAGCAGACAATCGCTGCAAATCCGAACATAATAAAACGCATATCAGTCACTCCATAATTACAATATAATCATATACCTCCTGCATTCCGTCTATAAAATACAGTTCCTTTCCGACATATTCTGAATTTATGAACTCTTCTATACGTTGCAGTTCTTCTTTGTCGGATTTTAGCCCATATATAACTATGCAAATGTCCTTGTCTGCAATTCCGGCAACGGATATTCCGTTGCAAAGTGCTTTAAAACGATTTTGGCTACACGACAAAATTTCTTTTCCCGAAACGGATATGTAATTTCCTGCCGTGATTTCAAATCCTTTAAGATTCACATCTTTTGTACTGCGGGCAATCTCAAGAGTAACTGCCGTTTTCATCGCCATGTTCATTTGAGAAAGAATTGAATCAACATCACCAAGCCCCGTATCCATCATGGAAAGTGCCGCATAGCCCTCACCGATATTTTCACTTTCAACAACATATACCTGACATTCATCATACATAGATGCGGCTTGCTTTGCCGCAAAAATTATATTTTTGTTATTCGGAAAAACAAACACAACCTTTGCATCAAGCTGTTTGAACGCATCGATAAATTCTCCTGTCGACGGATTCATGCTCTGACCTCCGTCAATAACAATGTCAGCTCCTGCATCCGTAAACAGATTGGAAATTCCATTTCCGCTGCATACGGCAACAACACCGAATTCCTTTGAAAACTCTTTTTGTAGTGTACCTTTTCTTTCCAAAAGTGTTTTATTGCCGTGCTGAAGAGACATATTTTCGATTTTAATCTTCAAAAACTCTCCATATTTCTGACAAAGCGAAAGAACTTTGTCAGGAGTTTTGGTGTGAACATGAATTTTTACAAGGCTGTCCTTTTTAACAGTTGCAACCGAGTCGCCAATTTGATTGAGATGTACAATTATATCTTTTGTGTCAAAGGATAATACGTTACATTTCTTTTTTTGAAGCCGCAGAAGCAATTCTGTGCAATATCCGTATTCAAGCTCACTGTCTTCGTCAAAAAGACTTATGTCAAAATTATCACGATTATCTTTCTCAAAAGCAAATTCAACATCAGAAGGTATCTCATTTTGGCAAAGGTAGGCTGTCATTCCTTCAACAATGCAAACAAAGCCTGCTCCACCGGAATCAACAACACCTGCATCTTTCAATGTCGAAAGCATTTGAGGAGTGCGACTTAAAGTTTGTTTTGCCTGTGTTGTGAAAGCTTCAAACATTTTTCCCGGCTCCGAATAGTCACAACTGCATATGCTTTCTGTTGCCTCACGCATAACAGTGAGCATTGTGCCCTCCACCGGTGATGCAACGGCTTTGTATGAACTTTCAACCGCCACGGATAATGCTTTTTTAATCTGTTTTTCATCCGCAGACTCTTCACCCTCAAACCCCTCGGCAAGGCCATCAAAAAATTGCGATAAAATAACTCCTGAATTTCCCCTTGCCCCAAGAAGTATTGCATCGGCAATGTTTCTTGAACACACGGAAAGGCTTTCAGTCTTTTCGACTGAATTTTCAACACAACTCATAATTGTCATGAGCATGTTGTCGCCTGTGTCACCGTCGGGTATCGGAAAAACGTTCAAATCATTAATCTCTCTGACATTTCTTTTCAGCCTATCAGCTCCAAAACACACCATCTTGTAAAAATCAATGCCACTTATTTTTGTACTCACATTCATACACCTCATTGAAACTATTTTGATGCACAAAACGTCACCTTTTCACCAAACGCCCACACTCCAATAGCATCAGGTCCGACAGATGCCCCTATTATGGGACCGATGTAACCCACACAAATATCGGCACATTTAATTTCAGCTTTAACAAAATCCACAACTTTTTGAACCTCATCGAGAGCACAATCGGCATGGGCGATATAGACCGAAGTGTCTTTTTCATCCTTAATTGCAGCTTTAAGCATGAATACAATTTCACGAAGAGAGGCATCTCTCCCCTTTATCTTCTTTATGGCTGCTTGAGCACCTTCGGCATCGGATATGAGAATCGGTTTCACTCCCATAAGATTTCCGAAAAATGCCGATGACGCCGTAACCCGACCTGCCTTTTTAAGACTGTCGAGAGAATGCACCGTTGCAAATTGATTAACATTTTTCCGCATTTGAACAATGCGGTTGGCAATATCTACAGAAGAAATTGCTTCTTTCGCCATTTTTGCCGCTTCAATGGCAAGCATTCCCTCACCAATGGAGGCATTTTGCGAATCTATGCAAAAAATCTTTGCTTCGGGATATTCACGCATCATTTTATCGGCTACAACAGATGCTGTGTTAACCGAACCGGATTGTTTCAACGAACAACCTATATATATTATATCATAGCCTGCATCAAGATATTTTTTGAAAATCCTTCTGAATTCCTCAACGCTTACCTGTGCTGTTGTTATGCGTCCGCCGTTTCTCATTATGTTATAAAAACGGTGAACATCATCTTCACTCCACTCAAGGAGTGCCGGATGCTGTGTTCCATCATGCACAGTTGACATTTTGGCATAATCAATGTCATACTTTTCAATAAGTGCAGGATAAAGGTCAGAACATGAATCGGTTATTATTTTAACTCTTCTCATTATTGTCCTCCTGTAGGATGATTTTTTCTCCATTTTACGACAGGTTTCTAAACATAATATAAACTTGTCGCACCACCTCCGGCGGAAAATGTGGAGCATTGTCGCCATTATCAAGACATGTGCATTTTTGCACGGCAATATAATAAGAGTTTTTTGCTGTATAGGATCGAAGTTTCCTATACAGCAAAAAACTGCAAAATCATGCAGTGCGGTTTATTGCATGATTTTGCAGTTTGTTTTGAAAATGAAAACAATCATCTTTTATGTTTATTTTTCAATTGTTGATTTGCAACCGGGAAGTGCCACGGTAAAAGTTGTTAAGCCATTCAAACAGTTCACGGATACGGCGCCCATGTGAAGCTGTATAACACGTTTGACTATGGCAAGACCGATGCCATGTCCGTTTGACGAATGAGATTCTTCTGCCTGATAAAATTTGTTGAAAATCTTTTCACGTTTGTCCGGCTCAATCGGTACTCCGCTGTTTGAAACCGAAACAAACACCATGTTGTTTTCTTCGTGAATTTTTATTTCAAGAATCCCGTATTCATCGGAAAATTTTATGGCGTTGTCAATGAGATTTATCCACACCTGTTTAAGCATTTCATAGTTTGCACTTATTTCATGTTCACCAAAATCAATGTTCAACTCCAGTTTTTTCTTTTCCCATTTGCTTTCAAGCATCAAAATGCAGTTCCTGATTTGTTCGGAAAGATTAAACTTGCTGATATCCGTGAGAATATTCTGATTCTCAATTTTGGTAAGATTTAAAATGCTTGTTGCCATTTGTGAAAGTCTGATTGATTCTTCCTCAATCACACAAAGATACTCATTTCTTTGTTTTTCGGTAATATTCTCTTTTTTTAACAGCTTTACAAACCCTGAAATTGACACAATGGGGGTTTTAAATTCATGAGAAAAGTTGTTAATAAAATCCGACCTGAGCATTTCGGTGCTTTGAAGCTCCTCAGCCATTTTGTTGAAACTGTCTGTTATCTTCTTAACGGATTTAAGCCTTTTAAACGGCTTCCCAACCTTCAAACGCACCGAATAATCTCCGTAGGCAAGGCGATTTATCTGATTTACAATGCTGTCAATGGTTCTCATGAGAATCTTTTTTGAAAGCAAAGCAACAAAAAAACCAACGAAAAGACTGGTTAAACCAAGAAGAAATGCAAACTCTCCGGCACTGATTTTTGAATCAGTCATTACCGGCAAGGTGTCTGTTTCAATGAGAACATATATGATGAGCGCGGCAACGATACACACAACAATCAAAGCAACAAAAAGTGCAAAAGATATTGACAAAGTGAGAGAAATGGTCTTTTTTCCTTCCTCCTGTTTTTGCCTGAACTGTTCTTTAAGTTCTTCAATGTTAATTTCGGAAAGTTTCATGATTTTTCACCACTCTGTAACCAAGTCCTCTTACCGATTGAATTTCAAACTCGGTCCATCCTTCAAACCGTTTTCGAAGCCTGCCTATGTGGACAGTAAGTGTTTCCCATCCGGTATCCGATTCGGTTCCCCATATTTCATCCATAAGCTGAAGTCTGGTAAAAATCTTTCCGGGATATGACAAAAGTTTGTACAAAAGCATAAATTCTTTTTGTGGCAAAAGCATGGTTTCGCTGTTCTTTGTTACACTTAACGAATCATAATCAAGTATTACATCGCCCACAACAATTCTGTGTTCTGTGGCTATTTTTGCTCTTCTGAGCAGTGCTTTAATGCGAAGAAGAAATTCCTCCTCATCAATGGGTTTTGTCATGTAGTCGTCTGTTCCTGCAAGGAAGCCCTTCCTTTTGTCTTCGGGGAGCTGCTTTGCCGAAACCATGAGAATTGGAAGAGTATTATTTGCATCGCGTAAAATCTTTGTAAATTCGTAACCGTCCAGTTTTGGCATCATTATATCCAGCACAACCAGATCAACAACCTCTTTGTCCATAATATCCAATGCCTCTTGCCCATTTTGAGCAACAGAAACCTTAAAACCATCCGATTGAAGAACTGCCGAAAAAAGTTTTCGTGTGTTTTTGTCATCATCCGTAACAAGAATATGAAACATAGCAACCTCCCGATTCCCATTATGATGTACATTTCAAACATCTGTAATCTCACAAAATTTATCTTTTTATGATAAAACATGTTCATAAACTCATTCTAAACAAAATCCCGGATATTGTCAACAGCCAATCACTCTTCAATTACGGCCTTTTTTGATAATATTAATCTAAAAAAATCATTCACACAAAATTACTTTTTTCATCGGTTTAATACCGTCTTTTAGCACAAACACCTTGAAATATTCTTCGTTTCCGTTCTTCGTGAATGAAACCTCTGCATTTGCGTTTTCACCGCAGTTTTCTGTTATAACATATTCAAGCTTATTGCCTTTATAGGCTACAACAAAAATTTTTGCATCTTTATCTGCTATGCCTGTTTTAATATCAAGCACTAAATTTTCACCAATACCCTTATTAATAACGGAAATATCATTTTCGTCTATAGTGGAAAATTTGATATCGTCCATTACAAAAGAGGTCTTTTTAGCAATCTCAAGATCTGTGATATTGTCAAAGGGGTACATTGAAACGTGGTTAAAGTTCATATTTGATGTTATGTTCTGACCGTCTTGCCACACGGTTCCGTTATCTTTTATCCAGAACTTATCCTCTGCTTTTTTGTAGTAACCTATGCGCTGTGTGCCATAAAAAACAACCTTCACATCATATGCAGTGCCTATTTCAAAGCTTCTCATATCAAGCTTAAATGATTTGCAGCTGCTGTCGGAGCTATAAGTATTTATGTAAAGGGAAGAATGTCCACCGCTTGAAAGCCTTGTTATTTCAAATTCCATAGCATAACCAACCGATGCAGGAGGAATCTTTATGGTGTCGGTCCCTGATTTTATTTGTGCGGTGTATCTTGTGCCTATTTTTGAATTAATTTTTGAACCGTCAAACTCAAGTATATAATCACCGTTTTCATTCTCTACCCTTGACCAAACAGATGTTTCTGCAGTCCAGAGCACCTTATTTGCATCATCTTCAAAATTCTGTGAAAATGTTGTTGATGCATTTACTTTGAGTGTGCAGGATGCCGAAGAATCCTTTGTTGATGCTTTAATCGTCACCGTTCCTGCCTTAAATGCATAAATCTTGCCGTTTTGGTCAATTGTTGCAATGCTTTCATCGGAGCTTGACCAGCTGATTTCTTTGTATGATGCATCTGTCGGCAAAACATTTGCCCAAAGAGTTTTTTCATCCGCAATATTCATTGTTAAAAATTCGGATTCAAGCTCAACAACAGACGGTGTGTAATTGATTAAAACATTTGTGCTTGCACTTACTCCGCTTCCATCGGTAGCACTTGCAGTAACCGTAATCGTGCCGTGAGCTTTCGCAGTGAGAGTTCCGTTTGAATTTATTGTTGCAAGTTCATCGTTATCAACAGACCAGGAAAGATTTTTGGTGGTGGCATTGTCGGGATAAATATCGGGAATCAATGTTTTTATATCGCCAACATTAATTTTTATTCCTTGTGGCAAAGTTATTTTTGTTACCTTTATTGCTTCAACAACACTAACTTTACATACTGCTTTGTATCCACTATCGACAGTTTCAACAGTGATATTTGCCGCACCCGGATTTTTTGCCGTAATCTTTCCGTTTTGGTCAACCGTTGCAACATCTTCATTGTCACTGGTCCATAAAACATTTCCGTTTGTGGGCTCTGAAGGTGAAAGCTTTGCTTTAAGTTCTTTTGTCTGACCCACAGGAAGAGTGATATTTTCTTCAATCTTCACTCCCATAACGGGAATATTGTCTGTTTTTTCAATTGTAAAACTATCAACCTCACGAATATCATTTGTTGTGTTCGAACCAAGATTATATGTGGTAAGCTTGAGTGTATTTTCGGTTATGTCAATTCTTGACATATGTCTTGTTTCAGCCCTTAGTGCTACAGATGCATAATGATTTGGATGTTCAACACCGTTGACCTGTGAGCCCGAGCTTGAAGCACCTGTCACATGGAGAATACCGTCGGGGTCTGTAACCTTTGAAGGCTGATATTTAACCTTGAGATATTCGTTCTGCACTCCGTCATAAACTTTTCCGGTTTTATCGGTCCAGCTCACATATGTGGGAGAAGTTGTTCCGTCTGAATATGTATAATAATTCTCTCCATCTTCAGATGTGTTTTTGTAAGGAGTAATTTCCGAATACGGTGTATAATTGCCGTTCTCGTCTTTAGCAGGTTTTATTATGTGAGTTCTTGTGTAGCAATGGTCATGACCCGAAAGAACAAGGTCAACCCCTGCCTCATAAAGATATGGCATGAGATACTCTCTCATATTTACATAGTTATACTGTTCGGTTCTGTTGAAAGCACCCGAAGAATCTGTTGTGTAGTTACCGTGATAGCTTGAGCCATATGGTGACTGATGGTAAAGCACTATTTTCCACAATATGTCTTTATTGTCTTTGGTTTCTTCCATAGCCTTTCGGATAAATTCACCGTGTTTGTCGGCATTGGCTTTATCATCGAGCCTTGATGCTTCGGCATCATTGGGATAATCATCAAAATCATTTGTGTTGAGAACAATAAAAAGCGCAGAGTTATACACGAAATAATAATCGGCACTGTTGAGCTGACCGCCCATATAGGTTGCACCATAGTTTATGTCCATATTCGGTTGATTGAAATGATGCACGTGATAGCCTGCAGGTTTGTTATCGTGATTACCAAGAACTACAGCCTGTGGCAGTGTTAAAAACTCATCATGATTAAGATATATATCATACTGGGCTTCTATGAGGGCATTTGTGGATGCAGATTCAATCTGGTCACCACCGCTGACAAAAAACTCAATTCCGTCAAATTCGGCAGAAGTTGTTATCTGGTTTAAAGTTCTGCCCCAGTCGAGGGTTTCCTGCGCGTAATCGCAGTTGTTATTACCTCCCACCTGAGGGTCACCGCCAAATGCAAAGCTGAAAGAACTGTCGTTATCATAAGTTGTAAAATACACTTTTTTGTATTTTGAGTTACCGTTTGAAATCTGATAGCAATAGTCGGTTTCGGTCTCAAGGTCTGTCATAACAGCCTTATTCTGATAATAATATTCCTTCTTGGAATATTCGGAGCTATCGTGTTCACGTGTGGCAGTAACTGTTTTTGCATTGGAAGAAAACTCTCCGTCTATCATTGTCTCCATTTTTTCATAGGTTATTTTTCCCTGTTCGGGCGAAAGAGAGAACCATGTGAAATTACGCTGTGTGGAGTCAGAGCCAAGAAGCATTGAAATGTTTGTAAACTGCGGAGCATTGTTTACTTCAATGAGGGTTTTAACGGGAGCTTGTGCGCCTTTGCCGCTGCATACAACAACAATATCCTGCTTTTCCTCGTCATAGAGCGATGCATCATATTTAACCGAAGATATTTTTTCATTTTCCTGCCAAACACCGAGAATGGTGTGCTTTGATGCATCAAAAGCGGGAATGTTTTCTGTGGAAACAGTAAAAGGAACAGTGTAGGCAAAAACCGTGTAATCGGATGATATGCCGTTTGGAATCATTGTATTGTCAATAGACAAGGTTTTGGTTTCCAAATATGAAGCTTCATTTTTATCCGATATTTCATTCCCTATTTCGACAAAAGGTGCACAAGGGATTGCAGAATCGAAAGAATTCCAATATAAAGCCTTTACAGACTCAGCGTTTTCAAATTCTTTAATCGATTTCATTATGTCAAATTCAGCTTCACAAACAGAGGTGCTTGTATCAATCGATTTTTCACTGTATAAAACCGAAGTCATCACTCCGTTTTTGTCATATGCACAAAGCATTGGGACAACTGTTTCTGAAGATGTTTCATCAGATGTAAGTTTTGTTTTGATGAATTTTGCACTTTCGTATGAAAAAGCAACATTATCAAGGCAAAATGCAACATTTGCCCATGGAGTGGTGCCGGTTTCGGGATCAACCGTGTATTTGTCGCCCGCATTATTGTAGGTTGTTATACAGATATTATCCATCTGACTTGTCCAACCCGTGGTAACGCTACAAGTAAGCGAGGTTGTTTCACCTGTTCTTTTTAAAGTTTTAGTGCAAACAGATGTGGAAGCCGAAGTAGCTGTACCGTTACCTTTTGTCACATATTGAACCGTGTACCACTCACCTTTTACAAACTGTGACATATCTATTCTGACACAGGTATACTGTCCCGCCGAACGTGACTGAACCCAGATACAGTCTCCTGCATTGCCGTCTGCTATTTTCTTAAAATCAAAACTTACGGTGTACGGAACCTTGGCATCAGGATATGTAAACTTGCTTGTACGAATTGTGCCTCCGTATTTTGCAACAGTTGTTGCTCCTTTAAGATTGTATTCAAGAACCGTGTTATCCGGATTATCGGTATCTTTTACCATAGAATACAGATATTTGTTGTAATTTGCTTTGTCAAAAACGTTTGTGCTCTCTTCAAAATTTTCATAAAGAGGCATATTTACAAACGGCTCCGACACATTTTCGGGTACTGTTACCGAAACTGAAGCCGACAATGCCTCGGCAACGTATCCAACCGAAAGCACTGTGAAAAGCATTGTCATAACAAGTGCAACACTTAAAATTTTTTTCATATGCTCACCTCAGAATATATTTGATATATTGTTTATATTAATATTATATTCTGTCAACAAAACAAAATCAAGGTTGCAAAAAAGACACGTTTCAATCTACTGTGTCTTTTTTTGTCAGATTGATATAATCATTCTTCAATTGCGGCTTTACGGCTGTTAATTTCTTTGAATTTTTTCATATCAAACTTAGGCCTACGGTCATAGGTATAAAGTCCATTTCTCTCCTGCTCAATGTCGTAGAGCTGGGTGTAACAAAAGCCCATTATTTTCGGACATTTTAAAATTGCATCCGTAAGACCCTCATAGCGCTCAAAAAATTCTTCCTGCGTTTTTGGTGCATTGCCGTAGCCCCAAGCCTTTTCATCATCTTCAACATCCCATTTTATGCCGCCATATTCACTGCAAAATATTGCTTCGCCTTTGTAGATTTGTCTGCCCTTGTAGCGATCCATTCTTTCGGTTTGGTCAATGATGACATCTTCGTTTTCTATCTTTTTGAGATATTCTTTAAACTCCGTCACATCCTGAAGATAATCGTGATAGTCAAAAATATCGGTAACAACATGGAAATTGCCGCTTGTGTCGATGCATGGACGGGTTTTGTCCATTGTCTTGGTGGCTCTGTACACAAGCTCAATCACTTCATCATTTTGCTTTTTGTTCTCCAAATCCCATGTTTCATTAAACGGACACCAGCCAATGATTGAGGGATGATTAAAATCTCTTTCAACTGCCTCCTGCCATTCACGAAGGAATGTTGGCAGAGCATGAAGCCTAGTGTGGTCAAGTCCCCAGTTTGCATATTCTCCCCAAACCATGTACCCCATGCGGTCACAGTGATAGAGAAAACGTGGCTCAAAAACCTTTTCGTGAAGTCTTGCACCGTTAAAGCCTGCATCAAGTCCCATCTGAATGTCGGCAATCATGGCTTCCTCTGTGGGAGCGGTGTAGAGACCGTCCGGATAGAAGCCCTGGTCGAGAACCGTTCTTTGAAAAACGCTTTTGCCGTTGAGCATGAATTTTTTGCCATCAAGGTGAACATTGCGGAGTCCGAAATAGCTTTTAACTCTGTCGTCACCGTAGGAAAGCTCAAGGTCATAAAGCTTTCCGTCTCCAAGCTCCCAAAGATGAATCTCGGAAAGTTCAATGGAAACTCTTGCCTCATTGCCAAAGGTTTTGGCAGTGGCTTTTCCAACCTCTTTGCCGTCATAGAAAGCTTTGGCAACAAAGTCTGCCTTTCCTTCAACCAAAGCCGAAATTTCTATTTTGCCGTTTGCGGCATCGGGATAGAATTTTGCAGATTTTATGTGAGTTTCGGGAACATATTCAAGCCACACACTTTGCCATATACCGGTGGTGCGGGTGTAGTAACAGCCGTAGGAATCATACTGCGGTGACTGTTTTCCTGAGGGCTGGAGACCTGTGCGACAGTCATCGACTGCATTTATCACAAGAGTGTTTAACCCAATTTGAACAAAATCGGTTATGTCAAATTCAAAGGAGGTGTAACCGCCCTTGTGAGTTCCGACTTCTTTACCGTTCACATATACCGTGGTAAAATAGTCGCAGGCTCCGATGTGGAGAATTATTCTTTTGATTTTGTCTTTTATGTTAATTTCTCTTTTGTACCACACCGAATTTAAAAAATCGGTTTCGCCAACTCCCGAAAGAGAGCTTTCGGGGCAAAATGGCACAATTATTTCCCCGGATAAATGTTCTGCTTCAAAAAGCTTTCTTGCCTTTCCGCTAATGCTTTTGTCAATTTCAAATTCCCATTTTCCATTGAGGCTTTCCCAGTTTTCTCTTTCAAACTGCGGATTGGGGTGTTCACTTCTTGGTATCATAATACACACTCTCCTTTGTTATGGTTCAAATTGGAGTTTATCGGTGACGTAAAAAAAGTCCAGACCGCAAAAAGGCAATAAAATAATTTTAAAAATAGTGATAATATACATCGTAATTTGAAATAATTTCAAATAGGTTGAAAAATATCTTTACAAGATATTTTTCTCTTATTATATGCCTTTTTGCTCTTGCCAAATCTCACCCTCGCAGTACCTTTGTACAGCGTCGGGCACGTGCGAATCGGGAATACTTCCCGATTCGCATTCGATTTGACAATTCTGAATCGTTTTTTCCTGTCCCCGAGGCAAAGTAAAAATTGCAAGCAATTTTCACTTTGCCGAGTCGTCGTTCCTTGTGTTAAACAGCTCGATAAACTCCAAATTATCATCGTATTTTTACTTTTTTACTTTACTTTAGTTAATTATAATGCTATAATAATATTATTTCAATATGTTTTACACGCAAAAAAGTGAGGAATGAGAGCATGAAAGAAGAATTTGTAAAAACCCCTGCCGTTGACATAGACAAACCTTTTTCAATTGAGAACGCCGGCATATCCTACTGTGACGGAAATTATGCAATATACAGAGAAAAATCAGACGTGGCAGTTATTGAATATATCATGGAAGGAAGCGGAACAATTGAAACAAAAGGAAAAAGCTTTTCGGCTGTAAAAGGTGATACGTATCTTTTGCCTCCCGGTTCTAAGCACCGCTATTATTCCTCAGCCGATGACCCTTGGGTTAAAATATGGATAAATGTGACGGGCTCCCTTGCCAATTCACTCATAGAAACCTACGGGCTTGACAATCAGATTATTTTTAAATGCAATACCAAAGACCTCATAGAAAAGTTTCACGGCATTTTAAAAGACGATTCGCTCCCGCTTGAAAACCTGCTTTCGAAATGCAGCATATGTTTTCATGAAATTTTGCTTTTTCTCTTTGAAAATTCAAACTGCGAATCGGGTGTATCGGAGGATGCACAGAAAATTAAAAACTATATTGATTCAAATATTTCGGAAAATATAAGCATGGATAATCTTGCAAAGCTTGTTTTTAAAAGTCCGTCACAAACCATAAGGATTTTCAAAAAACAGTTTGGCACAACTCCCTATGACTACCACATGAAAAATCGCATAACAAAAGCAATTTCTCTCCTTGGCGGAACAAATATGTCGGTGAGAGAAATTGCTTTTGGTCTCGGTTTTTGTGATGAACATTATTTTTCAAGCGTTTTCAAAAAGAAAACAGGGAAAAAGCCGACGGAATTCAGAAACATAAAAAAATAATTCGCTCATTTTTTGTTAAATTACTCAATGATTTTCACTTAATTAAACTATGTTTTATAATTGCACAATCTTTGCTTTTCCATGTCACAATGTCTGTTACATACTTTGCCGCTTCCGACACACTGTAGCCCACTGTGTTAATTGGCAGATTATACTTTGAAACGGTTTTAATGTTATCAAAGCCGGTTATCTTTGCGTTTGTGCCTTTGAAATAGACTTTTAGGGCATAGTAGTCATTGGAGCAAATAACAAGAGTTTTTTCGCTATAGTGTTCTTCTATTTCGGCAATATCTGTCACAACAGAATATTTTCTGTCCCCTACTGCACTCAAAAAACCTTCATAGCGAAGCCTTTGTGCAGAAGCATCGGGATAGGCAAGTGCAGGCGAAAAATAGATAATGTTTTCGTAATCCTCTCCGAGACAATCGAGCGTCATATCACGCATGGCGGCAAAATCGTCAATGCCCACATACGGAAAGCCTGAAAGGCGGTTACCCACGCAAACTATGGGAAGGTCAAAAAGCCTAAGATAATTTTCAAATTCCAATCCCGAATTTACCGGGCAGATAATTATCCCCTGAACTCCCATGTTATACAATGTACGGATACATTCAGCCTCACGCATTTTGTCATAGTGACTCATCATAACAACGGTGGAAAGATTTTCGGCATCCAAAACATATTCAAGCTCGGTTATGAGATCGGAGAAATATTCGTTGTTTAAATTAAAAACAACAATTCCCACAAGTCCTCTGTGCGCTTTTGTGCTGTCGGGAATTTCGTCACGGTAGCCGTATTGTTTTGCTACATCCAAAATCTTAAGCTTTGTTTGAGCCTTAATGTCGGGACGATTGTTCAGAGCTCTGTCAACCGTCCCCTGAGATACACCGCAGATTTTTGCAATTTCCGCAGTGGTTATTTTAAGGTGTTTCATAAAGCAATCTCCAGTGATTTGCAAATTTTTGTTTCCTTAAAATATATTATACCGTTTTTAAAATCAAAATCAATATCTTTTCCGTCAATTTTTACTTTTGTAACATTTTTTGCAAATTTCAAGCCGAAGGATTTCAATGTGATTGGTTTTTCAAACACACTCATTCTGATATCAGAGCTGTTGACATTGATATCACCCCATGAGCCTGCCACACTCCAAATGCACGAAAAGTCTCCGCCTTTGTAGGGCTTAAAGCCTATGTGACCATTGGGTATATCAAATTCAAAGCCCGAAAGAATGGGAACAAGGGAATAGCTCGCCATGGAACGTGCATAGTTTGAACCGCATTCAAATTCATTCCACGGATTTCGTTTTTCACCGTCAAAGCGGTCACGAACTGCTCTGACAACCTTGAAGCCTTCCTCATATCGCCCCACCGAGCAAAGGAGACCTGCAAAAGCATATTCAAATCCGGTCATAGTTTCTTCACTGTACCAAATGGGAATTTTCGGCTTTTTAATCCCGGGCGGATAGGCACATATAATTGTTCCGGATTCATCATTGAATGAAAAGTTTCTCCATGGATTTGCAATGGAACGCATATTATCGACAAAGTTATATTTCATCATGCTATTAAGAGCAGTGCTTAATTGGTTACTATCAAATATTTCACCTGTTCCCAAAATATTTGAATGCCACTGGGCAAGTGCCTGATCAATGGATGAGGCATTTTGTATTTGATATTTTATTTCTCCGGCTTCAAAATTCCAGTAGTCTTTTTCTGCATCGTATTTGTCTACTTCAGATTTGTCGGTTATGTCGACCTTGTGAATGAAGTATTCTCCGTTAAAAAGATTCTCTTTTGTCCAATGCTTGCCTTTTTCAAATATTTCCGTATATTCTTTTGCTTTATCTTCTTCGCCAATGAAAGAAGCCATTTCGCTTGCACATTTAAGTGCAAGAAGATACATCCCTTCAAGCCACGATGAGGGGCCAAAAAGCTCCATGTCAAGGGTATGATGCTGTCTGCCTTCCAAGACTCCGTCTTTGTCAAAATCCCAACGATCGGGATTTTTATCACTCCATGCATATTCCATAATGCTTTTAATGTTTGACCAGTTCTCTCTGAGCCAGTCATTATTACCCGAGAGCTTCCATTCTCTGTAGCATTTAATAACAGAACCCATTTGACCGTCAAGACAAGCCCTGAAATCAGATATTCCGCTACCAAGGGGAAGAATCATTCTGAATGCCATTTTCCCATCGGGAGTTGTGCAATATTTAAACTCGTTGTCTCTTATGGATTTTTCAAGATTCGGAAACAAAAAGCACATTGCATAAGCATAGTTGTATACATGCTGACAGGTACCAAAGCAAAGTCCTTCGTTCATAGCACAACCTTCCCAACCGTAAAACGAGCCATCCTCAAGCCTCAATACCGTTGGGGACTTGAGCACTGAAAGGTTTGATGAGGCAGCATCCGTAACCTCGGAAGGGAGAGTTGATTGGTGAAGGGTATTTTTAAAAAGAAGAGTCCTTTCGAAAAGTGAGTCAAAATTATCCATAGCATATTTTGCACTGTGAAATGAAGATTCAAAAACAGTTGCATAATAGTTCTTCCACGGAGTTCTGTCATCTTCAGTGAGTTCATTCCAGTATTTATAGTTGTTCGGAATGTTCCATGTGAGAACAAAACGTATTTTACGCTTTTCTCCTGCATTGATTTGCGCTTGCGCATAAACCGACCCCACATCTTTTTTGCCTTGGGTGTCGTATGTACGATTCCTTATGTTTAATTCTCCGGAGAATTCACTCCAATATGTTATGATGTCATTTTGCCAACTTCCTCTGTACCAATAATCCTGAACAAAAGCCTCATCACAATCTGTTGCCACAGTAAGGTCACCGTAGTCTGTGTCAGAAGTGTCAACACCACTGTTGGATAATGTCAGATAAGTACGCCCACTTTCTGTTTTAGATTTGTTGGTGGATTTTTCAAACGGATTGACTATGGAAAATGCAATCTGATATACAAGGTCTCTGTCCGTTGGATTTAACACTTCAAACTCAAAGAATGCTCCGGGTATGCTTGAATTATATTCGTCATTGGGGATAAAAGGATTAAATGCAGTCATGGTTATAACACCGGGGAAATCTGCATCTTTAAAATTCACTTTTGCAACGGGAAACTCTCCGTCAAATTCCGTATCTCTGAAATGAGGAAAACCTGCAAGCTTGTCCATGGATGGACCCGAGCCATAACTTGCAAGTCCTTTTCCGTATTGTCCGATATATTCTTTGAGCAAATCACCATTCAGAACTGCAGCAGTAATTTTTTCACCGTCAATTGCTCTTACAGCAAAATGAGAATTACCATTAATACTCCCTTTTGACGGGCGATTATAAATTTCCCAATCAACAAGTCTGCCGTCTCCGCCAAGACCTATGCTTCCCGTCCCTATACCACCAAGAGGGAAGGATATTTCTTTTGTGTGTTTCCCTGTGTATTTCATATAAACCTCCAAAATTGTTTTGCTTAACCAATCTCCATTGATTGACAAATTTTTGTTTCTTTAAAATATACTACACCGTTTTTAAATTCAAAATCAATATCTTTTCCGTCAATTTTTACTTTTGTAACATTTTTTGCAAACTTCAAACCGAGGGATTTTAAGGTGATTGGCTTTTCAAAAACATTCATTCTGATATCAGAGCCATTGACATTGATATCACCCCATGACCCTGCCACGCTCCAAATGCACGAAAAGTCTCCGTCTTTGTATGGCTTAAAGCCAATGTAACCCTTTGGCATATCAAATTCAAATCCCGAAAGAATGGGAACAAGGGAATAGCTTGCCATTGAACGGGCGTAGTTTGAGCCGCACTCAAATTCGTTCCACGGATTTCGTTTTTCACCGTCAAAGCGGTCACGGATTGCCTTAACAACCTTAAATCCATCCTCGTATTTACCTCTTGAGCAAAGGAGACCTGCAAAGGAATATTCAAATCCGGTCATAGTTTCTTCACAGTAAGGAATTGGAATTTTAGGTTTTTCGCATCCTTCGGGATAGTCACAAATAACAGTTCCGGCTTCGTCATTAACGGAAAATAGTCTCCATGGATTTGCAAAATAGCGCATGGAAGCCTTGTAGTTATTCTTCATCATGCTTTCAAGGGCAATATCAAGCTGTCCGGGGTCATATATATCCCCAATCCCCAAAATGTCGGCATGCCACTGGGCAAGAACCTGATCTATTATTGAACCCTCTGCAATCTGATATTTAATCTGTTTTGTTTCTTCGTTCCAATATTCTTCGGTGGCATCAAAGCTATCTACGATAGATTTGTCACAAACATCAACCTTTTGAATGAAGTGCGAACCGTTAAAAAGATTATTCTTTGTCCACTGTTTACCCTTTTCATAAATATCAATGTATTCATTTTTCTTTTCGTCATCACCAAGATATTCTGCCATTTCGCTTGCACATTTTAACGCCGCAAGATAAAAGCCTTCAAGCCACGATGAGGGACCGAAAAGCTCTTTGTCAAGAGTGTGATGCTGTCTGCCCTCTAAGATTCCGTCTTTGTCAAGATCCCACCTGTCGGGATTTTTATCGCTCCAGGCATATTCTAAAACCTTTTTAATGTTATCCCAGTTTGACTCAAGCCACTCACCATCGCCCGACATTTTCCATTCTCTGTAGCATTTTATAACCGAACCCATCTGTCCGTCGAGACAAGCTCTGAATTCAGCCATTGGGCTTCCCACGGGGAGAGTCATTCGAAATGCCATCTTTCCGTCATCGGCAGTGGAAAACTTAAATTCATTATCTCTTATGGAGCGTTCAAGGTCGGGGAACAGATAGCACATTGCATAGGCATAGTTCCACACGTGCTGACAGGTTCCTTCACAGCTTCCCATTTTTTCATTAACGCCCTCCCAACCGTAGAAGGAGCCGTCTTCAAGACGAAGAACTGTTGGAGATTTTAAAACAGAAAGGTTCGATGCGGCTGCATCAATAACCGATTCGGGCAGTGACGAACCAAAAAGTGCATCTTTGAATTTTAATGTGCGTTCAAAAAGGCTGTCATAGTTTTCAATGCAATATTTTGCGCTTTCCTTTGAGCTTTCAAAAACTGTGGCATAGTAATTTTTCCACGGTTTTCTAACATTTTCATCCTTTGACGATGACCAGTAATTATAGTTATTGGGAGAATTCCATGAAAGCACAAAACGCACTTTCCCACTTTCTCCGGCTTTGATATTTACGTCTGCTATCAGAGTTGCGATATCTTTTTGACCCGGTGTGTCATATTCTCTTTTGAGAAACTCTTTTTCGCCGGAAAACTCATTCCAATAGGTCACAATGTCATTGAGCCATTTGCCTCTGTACCAATAGCTTTGAGCAAAGGATTCCTTTGCATCGGTCATCATTGTGAAATCTCCGTATTCCGGACTGTCTTTTTCTGCACCTGCATTGTAAAGTGTGATTGTGTTTGAATTTTCGGATTTGTTAACGGAACACTCATAAGGGTTTGCAACCGTAAATGCAACCTGATATTTTAAATCCTTGTCAGAGGTATTGTTAATTTCAAATTCAAAAAATGCCCCCGGCAGACTTGAATTGTAAGAATCATTGGGAATGAAAGGATTAAAAACCGTCATTTTAATTTCAGCGGGGAAATGCGAATCGGCAAAATTAAGCTTTGCTATGGGGAATTCACCTTCAAAGGACGAATTTTCAAAATGCGGAAAACCTGCCATGGTTTTGTTTACGGTTCCGAAGCCATAACCGCTGAATGGCGGTAAACCGTATTGACCCATCAAGTCTTTTGTTTCGTCACCGCGAATTACTGCCGGAATTATTTTGTCACCGTCTATAGCTCTCACGGCAAAATGAGAATAACCGTTTATGCTTCCCTTGGATGGGCGGTTAAAAATTTCCCAGTCAACAAGTTTTCCGCTTCCTGCAATGCCTATGCTTCCCGTTCCTATGCCGCCAAGCGGGAAAATGATTTCGTTTAATTTCTTGCCTGTATATTTCATAAAAAAACCTCCAAAAATATTTTGCCATATTATATCTTTATTTTTATTATAACATCAAATAAAACCGTGTCAACACACACGGAAATATTTCAAAATATATTGACCGCCCGAGAAAAATAATATATACTGTTCTTTAGAAGAAATGAGGTTTAAAAATGGCAAATGAATTTGAAATCAGACCAATTGCATACATATATAACGATTTCTCGTCAAAATTCGGAATTCCCAGACAAAGCGGACTGTGCGATGTTTTTTCGGAAATTGTTTTTGAAAAAGACTTCCGATGTGATGAAGCACTCAGGGAAATTGACGAATATTCCCATCTTTGGCTCATATGGCAGTTTTCAGAATCGGTTACTCAAGAGTTCCGTCCAACCGTTCGTCCTCCGAGACTCGGCGGCAACAAGCGTGTGGGAGTTTTTGCAACCCGTTCGCCGTTTCGTCCGAATTCTCTTGGGCTTTCATGCGTAAAACTTGAAGAGGTCAAAAAAGTTCCCGGAAAGGGCAGTGTTTTGATTGTAAGCGGTGCCGATCTTAAAAACGGCACACCCATTTTTGACATTAAACCCTATCTTACCCTTTCAGATTGTCATCCCGAAGCGGTTTGCGGTTTTTCCGATGCAGTGAGGGAATATGAATTGACACCGGCTATTCCCGATAAACTTATTGAAAAAATAGCACCTAAAAAGAGAGATGCCGTTATTGCAATTTTAAAAAATGACCCAAGACCGTCATATCACTCGGATGATGAAAGGGAATACGGTTTCGAGTTTGGTGAATATGAAATAAAATTTCGGGTTAAAGGGAATAATATTACAGTTACAGATGTAATTTGCAAATAATAAATAAAAACTATTTACATTGGACGATGTATTTTATTTAAAAATTTGTAAAAAAACACTTGAAATTTTAAAATCTTTATGATATAATATTCAAGTGCTTACAAGTGAGCTTAATATTTGGACCTTTAGCTCAGTTGGTTAGAGCAACCGGCTCATAACCGGTCGGTCCGGGGTTCGAGTCCCTGAAGGTCCATACAACAAAAAAGACACCTTTAGGGTGTCTTTTTTGTTGTATAGACCTTTCTCATCTTCGATTCGACGGACTCAAACTTCGCTATTCCTTGCTCGTTTTCGTCTCGCAGGGACTCTCGGGCTATTCAACAATCCACCGGATTGTTGAACTTTACGCCCTCGTCTGATGGTCCATAATAGATAAGAATCCATTTCGGTATCATTT
>JAFQBA010000109.1 GCA_017416845.1 Clostridia bacterium | reverse complement strand
TTATATGGACCAAGCTCTTTCGCAAGCGCTTTGGTAAGAGATATTACTCCGCCCTTTGATGCTGCATAATCACAGCAGGTTGCAAGTCCGTTAAGACCTACTGCAGATGAGAAGTTTATTATTTTTCCCCCTTCACCCTGTTTTATCATAACCCTCGCTGCAGCTCTTGATGCCCAAAATGCACCATACAAATTTATTTTCAGCACCTTGTCAATAACATAATCCTCCTGTTCAACAAGCGGTACATATTTTGCGTCCTTGCCTGCAATTCTCGCACTTCCACCTGCAATGTGTACCATAATGTCAAGCCTTCCGAAATCATTTACAATCTTATCAACTGTGTCATCGACATTTTGCGAGTCTGTTACATCAAAAACATAACCCTTTGCGACTCCGCCGATTTCTTCAATTCTCTTAACAGTTTTTTCAATAGTTTCTGTGTTTATATCACATACCGCAATTTTAATTCCTTGTTTTGCAAGAGTAACTGCAGTTTCACCGCCGATGTATCCTCCTGCTCCTGTAATAAATGCTACTTTATTCATAATTAGCGCACTCCTTCTATACTTTTAATTACAGCATCTGCAAGTATTTTTGCACCTTTTTCATTTGGATGAACCCAATCTGCATAATAAGACTCATCAAAGCTTTTTGCGACGCTGTATAAGTCATTTGTTTTTACACCCAATTTATTCATCAATTCTTTTGCTGCATTATTATATTCTTTGATTTCCGAGTTATAACGCATCCACCCCTGCGGTGCATTTTTTTCTATGACATATGTAGATAATGCAAAAATAATTTCGGCTTTTGGAAATAATAGTTTTAGCTTTTTATATACTCTCTCAAGCATATGTACATAAACTTCTATGGGCGTAAGCGGTTCGTCATCATGAAGTCTTAAAACATCCCACAAGCCGTTGTTCCAATGAACAACATCAATTTCATCTGCATTAACCTGACCCACCCAATCACATAATGCTCTTAACGTATATTGTGCAAATCTGCAATTCTCATTCGGCGAGTATACATTGCACTTACCGTCAAGCTTTTCTCTTACATAAATGCCATATCCTGGGCTTGATACACTACCACATCTTATGGAATCACCAATTAAATATATATTTTTCATTTAAGTTTTCACCCCTAATCCTTATAAACTACTTCACCGTCAGCAACCGTCAAGACACATCTATATCCGTTTTCACTTTCAATACGATTTCCTGCTTTATCAGTTAGGTCAAAGCCCTCATTTGTATAGTCAAATACTGCAAGATCTGCACATCTGCCAACCCTTAAATGTCCCCATTCATTTTCCATGCCGAGCGCTTTTGCCGGAGCCGAGTTTACTGTACGGAATATATCTTCCTCACTCATTCCGAGGTGTTTTGCTATACTCATGCACATAGTCATCCCGTATCTGCCACCCCTTTTATATGCACTAAATCTTGTTATATCCGTGCTTATAACATCAGGAATTGCACCAGACTTAACAGCACCCTCAAACACCTTGAAATCAGTGTGAACATAACCGGCAAATCCTGCATCAATGATAATCCCACGCTTTTTCGCTGTTTTTATACATTCAAAGTTATCTTCGGATACATTATACTTTCCACCGTGATATGCGTGAGTTAATATATCGCCTTTTCTTAATACACCCAAAAGTTCAGACATTGGAACAGGAGAATTTGAAGAATGAACCATAATAATAAGCTTTTTCTTCTCCGCAAACTCTACAACGTCGCAAAGTGGTTTGATGTCTTGCACATCGGATATTTGTGTATCAAAATAAACTTTTATTCCAACAACTTTTTCATCGTATTTTTCTATCATTTTCTCTGCAGATTCAAAATAAGCTTTATTGTTGTGGAATTCAACAGGTACAAATATAACGTTTTTAATCAGAAATGAATCAAGTAAGTCTTTGTCTCCATAAGCACCGCATGCATCAGCGGCAGCTGTTACGCCAAAAGGAATAGTGCTCAGCTCAGCGTGTATTCCAAATTCTTTATTGATACCCCTCATATGAACATGAGCATCAACAAGTCCTGCCGACACGATTTTGCCGCTTGCATCATATTCAAATTCGGCAGTTTCGCATATTTTATCTGCAATTTTAGCTATCTTTTCATTTTCGGTTAAAATATCGGCAAAATAAAATCTTTCCCCGTCCCAAACCTTACCGTTTTTTATAAGTATCTTTGCCATATCAGTTTTCTCCCACAACTTTGCATAGAGTTTTTTGAACCGCCAGTTCGTGCTCATAGGAGTATGGATTTTCTTTTTCGCCTATAACGGATTTATAAAAATCCTTCATCATTTCATCATATCGTGAAAGGGTAGGAACATCTTTTATATCGACTTTTTCCTTCATATCCTGATAAGCATTTGAAGCAATATCCGTTGTAGATTTAGTCATTTCCACATTAAGCTCAATTGGTTTTATCTCAACAGTACCTTTACTTCCCATAACAGCAAATCTTCTCATTCCCCAACCGTTTACTTCTACGGAAAGGTTAGTTATTCTCGCAATTGCTTTGTCATACTCCAGAACAGCAAAGTTGTTATCATCCGAATAAACACCTTCAAACCCGGTTTGCTTGATAAAAGGATAAACTTTTTCCGGTTCGCCTAAAATGCTTACAACCAAATCAATAAGGTGCGAGCCGAAAATATACATAGAACCGCCCTTGAAGTGTTTCAGCCATTCTCGGTATTCCTTGGAATGATATGTACTCATTTCTGCGTCTATCTGATAAATTTCACCAAGCTCTCCCGAATTTATCATATCCATAAGCTTTTGAATTGCAAAATTATAACGGTACATATATCCCATTTGAACAGTAAGATTTTTTTCTTTAGCAATATTTAAAAGCTCTTCAAATTCAGCCAATGTTCCGCTTGCAGGCTTATCAATATGAACGTGTTTTCCTGCTTCAACACACATCTTGGCAACTTTTGTTAAATTCCAGACATCACATTCAACCAAAATAGCATCTGACTTTTCAATGATTTCTTCAACACTTAACCTTGGTAAATCCTTATAGCAAGGAAGATTGCCACGCTTTTCAACCCATTTTTCGTTTTCCTCCGCATAGCCTATAACCTCAAAAAGCTCAGGAAATTTTTGTGCCGCAAGCATTTTTCCTTCGCCGTGATTATGTCCTATTCCTATTTGTCCGATTTTTATTTTTTTCATTACATTTCCCTCCAATCAAACACTGTACCGATTGGAAAGTTTTTGTCATCACAAAGTTCATTAAATACTCTCGGTGCTTCAGTTGGTGATTCAACACGGGATATAATCGGCTCTACCTGAATTCGCTTTGAAGCTATCATATCAAGAATTGCCCTGCAATCGTCATGGTGTGTCCAGTGATGGGGATAGGATTCATGCTTTGGGCGAACAAAATTGTGTGCGCCGATAAGCTTAACTCCGGGGCGATGCACCTGTTGATAATAGTCAACTGCACTGTCCGAAACTCTTGTGCAACCAAGAAGTGAAATTCTGCCCATCCATGAGGCACACTGGAGTGCCTGATTCATTGCCTGAGCGATGCCTGTTACTTCAACACAGCCGTTTACACCTTTACCCTTTGTAACTTCTTTTACTTTTTCCACAAAATCTTTGTCTGACGGATCAAAAGCATAGTCGGCGCCAAGCTTTAATGCAAGCTCACGTCTTGCAGGATTAAGGTCGGTAGCAATTACAGGATTGGCACCGGAAAGTCTTAAAAACTGCGTTGCAAAAATTCCAAGTAGCCCTTGTCCCATTACCATAGCAGACTCACCAAGCTCTATTTCAAGCTTTCTTACTCCGCCAAGACCCATTGATGCAATGATAACAAATGCAGCGTCAAGGGACGAAACGTTGTCGTTTTCGACCTTTGTTATCTCATCTTCGGTGCGGATATTATACTTTGAATGGCAGCCGTGATAAACCAAAACTCTGTCGCCAACCGACACCTTTTTTACATCCTTACCAACTTCTTCTACATATCCCACACCGCAATAGCCCAAAGACATTGGAAATTTTTGCGGAGTGTTATTCATTCCCAAAATACAGGCTCTTTCCGTGCCACCACTCACAACTGTATATTCCATTTTCGCAAGCACTTCGTTTTCTTTTATCTTGCCAACCTCATTTTCTAAAAGATCCGCCTTATGAATATCTGTAAAAAATATCTGTTTGTTTAACATATTGCACCTCACTATATCTTTTTCATATTATCAATCACAGCTTTAACTGTTTTTAAATCAAGCTGTTCCATTGTACTGCTTTGGGAAAATCTGTCAACACAAAATATCATCTGTCCACCTAATATGGGGTTGATTATTCTTGACAAGCTACCCTCTTTGCCGTTTGCATGATAGCTTACCGGAGTTTTTACTTCCTTTTTCAGAGCAACCATTGTTTTGAAACTTTCAACAAGCTCATCTTCATTTGTTGCTGCTGTCACAATTTTAATAATATCAGGATTGCGTTTTTCTAAAAACAACGCAAGTTCAACAACTTGCTGACAATTCATTGGCACACCCGGGTGGCAGGAAAGTAAAACCTCCGCACTCTTTGAGTGAATCTTTTCTATAAATTCACATTGCTTTGAAATAATTGCTTCATCTGTAACAATTTCTTTGGGATTACCCTTGGTGAAAGAATACTTATCCTCACCGCAAAAACCATCTTTTGACGGTGCGTGAAAGGTATATCCTTGCATATCTATTCCTGCCGCACCTGCGTCTGCTGCACAAAGAAAACTCTCTGCTCTATCTTCTTCTGAAAAACCGGCTTCTGACCAGTCATACCTGTTATTGTAATTTAGAGCAAGAATAGGCAATTTTGAAGATGCTATGATAGATTTTAATGTATATGTATCGAATTTCTCTAAGCAAGACATATGCAAATCAATCATGTCTGCACCATCATACATACAGTTTTTGATTTCTGCAATTGCAACCTTTGCAGTTTTCTCACGTATAACACCTGCAATAGCCGGTGCTTGTAATTTTGATAGTATTTTCATGAAATCACCTCTTGTTGTCATTATATAAAAAGGCAAAATAAAAGAAAATAGCAAATGTGATATTTTTATCAAATCTGATACTAATTTGTTGAC
This sequence comes from Clostridia bacterium, assembly GCA_017416845.1. Taxonomy (GTDB): domain Bacteria; phylum Bacillota; class Clostridia; order UMGS1810; family UMGS1810; genus RGIG1828. The sequence goes on along the minus strand of JAFQBA010000109.1, from coordinate 1,071 downwards.
AAAATATTTTAGAAGTTATATAATTCTTCAAAAGGAGTTGTTATTTATGAATTTAAGTATTTTATCAGATTTGATTATCACAAAAGTTTATTCTGCAACTACTATGTATACAGTAAAAAATACAAAAACCAAAAGAAATAATCGTCCATGTTGGGCAATTGTTATTAAATATGAAGGCGAAACCATATACACAGTAAAAAACAAAGACTATTTGTCAGATATAAATAATTTTGTTATTTTACCAAAGGGTTGTTCTTACGATTGGCACTGCACCAAATCCGGTCATTTTTCAATCATAGAATTTGAAAGTGAACCGGTATTTGATGATATTATCGCTTTACATGTAAAAAACAGCGAGAAATATTTGAAAGTTTTCAAAGAATTGGAATATAAAAGAACTCTAAAAAAACAAATGTATGAAATTGAAAGTATTCGGGATACATACTCTATTTTGCTGATGCTTATACAATCTGTGAATACAAAGTATTTACCTGCTGAAAAAATTAATAAAATTGATCCTGCGTTGGATTATATTGCTAAAAACTATAATCACAACATAAAAAATGATGTTCTGGCAAATTTATGCAATCTATCAACTGTTTATTTCAGGAAACTATTTACCAAAACCATGGGAACATCGCCGATTGCATATGTACATGAACTGCGAATAAAGAAAGCCAAGGAAATGCTGAAAAGTGATTACAGCAGCATAACTGACATAGCACAATCATTGGGATACTTAAATATTTATGATTTTTCAAGAGCGTTTAAAAAATATACCGGTATTTCTCCATCCAAATTTTAAAAACAACGATTATACAAAAACAACTTGCGCAATCGTTGAAGTTTCATAAACTAGCCTTAACAACCAACACTGAAGACGCCTCAAACGGTGAATTTTCGGTATCTTTTGGCTTGTCGTCCTTGAAAAAAGGTACTGCGAGTGGTGAGATTTGGCAAGAGCAAAAAGGCATATAATTGAAGAAAAACATCTTGAAACAGATGTTTTTCAACATTTGTAGTAATTTCAAATGATTTATAGGCTAATTAATACTCTGTATTGCTTATTAT
>JAFQBA010000011.1 GCA_017416845.1 Clostridia bacterium | reverse complement strand
CCTCGCAGTACCTTTGTACAGCGTCGGGCACGTGCGAATCGGGAATTCTTCCCGACTCGCATTCGATTTGACAATTCTGAATCGTTTTTTCCTGTCCCCGAGGCAAAGTAAAAATTGCAAGCAATTTTCACTTTGCCGAGTCGTCGTTCCTTGTGTTAAACAGCCCTATAAACTCCAATTTATCTTTCTGTTATTAAGTTGACAACATTGCTTCATATCGGAAGGCAGAATCTTCCTCATAACGATTAACAGACATTATTGAAAATATCTTCATTTTGGTCCGTAGAACCTCATTATTTTCATCTTTCCGCTTATTTTAAAAGGTTCACAACAAGCAGAAATAAAATACTGATAGCCCCCGGTTACAATATCCGTATGAACCATCCCCTCACCATCCAGAATGTATATTCCGCTAAAGGCACCGTCAGAGGTAATGTCAATTGTTCCATCCACATCAATTTGTTCAAGTCTGAACATTTCGGTGTTATCATAACCTACTATATTATTTCCGTCTTTTTCAATCTTCCATCGTTGAATCACTTCCTGTTTTGAATAACCTGTATAATCAAAACAGTCAAACATTTTATCAAAGCCTAGTCCCTGATGACACATAAAATCTGAAACATCAAGTCCCGATGGAGTTCGGCGTTCGGTGCGAATGGTATAATCTGTGGGTTCCTGAATTTCAACAAGGAAGCACCCTGCTCCTATTGCATGGGGAATTCCGCCTTCTATTAAAAAAGTATCTCCGGGACTTACATCAAATTTGTGAAGACAGCCAAGCATTGCATCAATATCTTGTTTGTCAAACACATCTTTCCAATATTCACGGCTTATACCTTCTTTAAACCCAAAGTATATACACGGATTTTCGCCATTTATTTTTCTGCATCCGAGAATATGCCAGCATTCTGTTTTGCCAAAGCACGATTCAAAAAGTTCTTTTGCTTTTTGACGGCTGGGATGAACCTGAATGGTAAGTCTTTCTGCTGAATCAATAAGCTTTACAAGAACTCCGAGACTTGCACCATAACGTTTAAAATGTTTTTTGCCGAGAGCTTCGATGGGATTGCTACTGATGATATCTGCAAGGGATATGTCATTTTCACAGACCATGCTCAATCCCTCAACAATGTGCTCTCTGCCGCTGTTTCGTGCTTTAACCGTTGACATTATCCACTCTTCCGGGAAATGACTGTCCAAAGCATTTTCATTGCCGTGAAGCTTTTCAATGAGTCTGCCTCCGGTGTATGTTCTCCATGCACCCGCTCTCAATAGCCTTATGGGTTTTTTTAGACTTGTATTCATCCTGTGTACCATCGTTAATCCTTGTTTTTAGAAGGCATCGAAAACAACATATTGCCCGTTATATTTCGTGCTTCAAAATATGTAATGCCGTCCTTTGTCACATATTCACCTTCAAAACTGTCTCCTTTGGGATAATAGGGCTTACTTGTATTCAGTTTAACTTCAATATTATCCTTACAATAGGTTTCGGGCAAAAATCTTACTGTTGCATTTTTAAGACCGGATACCAATACTCTGCGCCTCAGGGCAACAGCGCTTGGTGTTTGCTCACTGCAACTTACTATTCCGCTCTCCTGCTCAACAAACACTCTACACTCCTTGTGCTCGGCTTTGGGGAAGTGATAGGTTGCATAACCGTCTTCAAGTCTTGTATCATATGCATCAAGCACAGGAGCACCAAGGGGAAATTTAAGTTTTGTTTTAAATGTTGTTGAGGCGGCGAACTGGGAAAACACATATGCATTGTTGTGTCTGTGTATTGTCAAAACAGGCTGAGGTGCATCAATATCACCCTCAAAATCTATTTCCCATCCAAGTTTTGAAAGTGCTTTTCTCATAAGGCTCTCACCCGAGAAATATTTTGTTCTGTCATGAGGCACAAGAAGCTGCTCTCCGGCAACATAGTCCGATGATACAGTTCCTCTTACCCAAATGCAATTGCCGTTTTGAGTAGCCACTGCATACTCACCGCAGACAGCAAAGGCACAGTTTCCATGTGCAATGGCAGACAATCCGCCTCCACACACTATGTCATTATGACATAATATGCCCATGTTTTCACCATCAACTGAAAGCTCAAATTCACCACATTCATTGTTGTTTGTTTCAATAATCCCAACAAGATTTTTAAATTCTTCGGATGAATTTTTTGCGTTACCGTAAAATATTACTTTTCCGCCGCTTTTTGCATAAGCGATAATTTTTTCTTCATACTCTGTCCCTTTTTTTGGCACTGGACTGACAAGAACAGATGAAGCATAAATGCTTTTGTCGTGCTTTACAAAATTGGTTGTTGTAGTGACGCTCGTAAGAGGGAGACCTGTGTTTATTGCCCCTCTGACAAACCAATCACCGGAATACATCTCCTTAAGTTCCTGCTCTGCAACCGAGCTTCCGTATTCTTCAAAGGGATATACCCAAACAACAGGTGCAACCTCGTCGGGTTCATCTTTTTTTGCCTTGAGAAGGTGCGGTATGGGTTCATTTACACAGCTATCCGGCAATTCACCGAAACTGTTGTCTATTGAAAGCAGATTCAGATGTGCCGCAGATTTTGTTTTTCCGTTTTCGTCGATTCTTGACAATGCCATAGGCAAGTATATATCGTGGGGCTGTGAATTGTATCTGTCATACCATGGTGAATTTGCCCACCAAGGGTCATGGATATAATAACGGAACAAATAATCTTCTCTTGAAAGATATGCAATTCGCGACATATGTCCCATAAGCTCAAGACCGAAATCATAGTTTAAGGCAGCCCAGGGAGAGTTGGGCGGTGGCATAAGAGTGGGATCGGCATCATAAATCGCTTTTAGCGGTACACCGTCTGTGGAATAGTCAATACCCATGGACATATTGGTGCCTCTTGTTTCGATGGGGTAAGGACATTCCGCCTTAAAAAGTTCCCAGAACTTAAGAACCTTTTCTTTTATTTCTCCAAGAATTGATGCATTGAAACTCACACCGTCAAACACTGCCCCATTGCCGGACCAGGTTTCCATGCCAAAGCCAAGTCCGTTTGAAAACCATATATAGTCAAAGCCCATATCTCTCATGAAAACATTAGCCTGTTTCCCGAAAAACACACCAAAAGGTGTGCCATCGGGTATACCGTGGGGGTAAGATGCATAGGACACATCATCGCCTTTCAGACATTCATATGCACAAATCATTGATTTGTGACCCATTGCATTGCCCTTGCATATCTCGTTGTGTCTGTTGTATTTAAAATCAGATTTTGCAAATTCAGGACCAACATCAATCGTTGTGCCCAAAAGAATTTGTTTGCCGGGCATTGCCTCGGCACCGGCTTTTTTAAACCCGGATACGATTTTTTTGAGTATTGCATATGTCATTTTCGGAGGATTTTTGATGTAAAGATAGTTTCTTGAATGGAGAGCAATGCAATCCGGATCAAGATCTCTTCGGGGATTTTCGGTAGGATTGGCACTGCCTATCATATAGTCCCATTCAAATTCATCATCAAGATTTCCTCTGTAATCAAGTAGCTCACTGCCGTCAGATGACCACATCATAATTTTTACGGTTTCAGCGTTTTTGATCAAAGGCCTCCATTGTTCAAAAACACCCCTGCATACCTTTGCAATGTATGCATCTCCCGTTTCTTTAAACGGCTTAAGGCTTATTTCAAGAGTAACACTCTTATACATTTTAACTACCTCGCAATGTAATGATGTTTTTACAAATGTATCATTTATTTAGCGTAAACATTGACCTCGGAAATACTGTTCCATGCATTCACAGAGTTACCGTGACAAACAAGTCTGATGTGAGATGCAGTTGTGGGCTTAATGTCAAAATATTCCATTTCTTCACTAAATCCGCAGGCTGCAAGGTCTTCGGAAACGGTTTTCCATACTTTGCCGTCGGTTGAAATCTGAATGTCAAAGTAGGTGCTGCGCTTGTGACCGTTGAAGAAAGCTATACCTATTGTAGCAACGTTTGCAGATCTCGCAAGCTTAAGAGTGATTGTCTGTTCACCGGATGCAGACCAGCGGGTGCTTGAATCGCCGTCTATTGCACCTTCGGGAACGTTGCCGTCATCATCCGATGCAGTTGCTTCTGAAATTGCAATTTGTGTGTAGCCTGTGAGGTCCTTAACGGGAAGCTCGGGAAGCTTTTCGGGTTCGGTGAGACGAACCATGTAGGTGTTTACCAAGTCACTGCCCGATTTAAGATAGATTGTGTAGAGGGTATCTTCTTTTTTCACTTCTGCAGTGTAGCCTGCGGGAGCAACAGCCTTGATGTCTGCTTCCTTATCTTCTGTGATGATTTCATAGTGTCTGTTTTCTCCGTGGAAGCCGTCAATTGTTTTGCCGTTTACGATAAGGTCTGTAAGAGCAGGATTTTTAACATATTCACCTTCGGGAATTGACCAGTCCGAAAGAGGAATGAAGGTGGCTTCGGGAATTGCTTTAAGCTCTTCGTCGGTAAGATAGGGAGTTACAACAATTGACATATTGTAGCCGTCGGTTTTGGGGAAACGGAAGGCTATTTTTTTGATGTCCTTAAAGTCGGACTGACCGGGCATATCGGGAGATGTGGGGAGAGGCTTTGAATCCATAATGCTGATTTCATACTCTTCGTCACAGATAATCTGCACATCAAGCTTTTTGTCACCGTTGGTGATTGTGGCAGATTTGCCGTCTTCGGAAATTTTGATGTCTGATTTATGGAAGTTGATGAAGGAATAAACTTCACATTCGGTCTTAAGTTTCAGTTCATCCTGAATAATGAAGTTTGTTCGGTCATTACCCATCATAACGCCCCTCTTGTATGAGGCTGCGCCGTATTTTTCATAGGTTCCGGTGAGGTCGGAAATGGCATATCCGCCTCTTTCCTTGCTCACAAACTCATCTATGATATCCCCTGCCATAACGGTCTGACCGCCATCTGCTGAAGGGTTAATTACAATGGCATTTGAACCCTCGGCTCTCTGACAGTAATAATCGAAACGGTGAGCACCGGAATATCCGGGTAGCGAGTAATCGTCTTTACCGCAGTTTGTAATCCACATTTCACCGAGAGCATGGAAAGAAAGACTGCCGGAGTTCATGTGAGCATGTGATGTTGAACCGATATCCTGAACAAACATTCCGCCCATCATATACTGATCACTGTCCCATGTGTTTCTGAAAACTGCCATGTCAACATTTCTGAAAAGTTTATCCTTATCAAGCTCTATGTCTCCGTAAGCAGAATAGTCCACCGCCGGGTCATACCAGAGACAGAAGAAGGGGTGATTCAGTTCATCATTTTCAAGAGAATATTTCTGAAGGGAAATATTGTTACCTATAACACCAAAAATAAACTTGTCATATACAACGTTTTTGGGGTTGTAGTAGTATTCATCATTGAATACAAAGGTACCCGAATCGCCTGTCAGATAGATTGGATGATAAGCACAGTTCATGAAGGTTTCGCAGTTTTCATAACCGAGAGTGCTTCCAAAGGCTGATTGCATACTCATTATGGCTCTGAGGGACATCGGTCCAACAAATCCCCAATAGCCAACGCCTTCGGGCCACATTGAATCGGGATAGAAGCGATAGAGGGGAACATTCATATAATGCATTGCATAGCTCATTGTTCCTGCACAAAATGCAGGATCACGGTCCGCTATGGCAAGAGCCTGAATGAAGGTTGAAGAATTGTTTAAAACACCGTGGTTAGTGTCGGAAGTGACGTGTGAATAACGCCAGTGGAATTTGCTCGAACCCGGTTCCAGAAGATAATCGTGCATTTCGTTGAGATGTTTTTCTCTGAGGTTTGTAACAAGCTGATCTCTCTGATCGGGAGTGAGCCAGTCGTAGAGCCAGTCATAACAGATGGCAACAATGAGTGCCGCCTGGCTGTTGTCAAGGAACTGATAGGTTCCCCAGTTTTCAATAGAAAGGAAGTATTCTGCTTCCTGCCATGCTCTTTTTGCATAGGCTTCGTCGCCCTCGATCAGATATACAAAGGCACAGTACGGTACAATTGTCCATGAGCCTTCGACACCTCTTGAAATGTAAGATGTTGCAGGGTCAATGGGCTGAGGCTTTTTGTTAAGATAACTTGTGGCAATTGCCTTTACGTCGGCATAGGCTTTGGTCATGATTTCGTCCTGACCGAAGGCATTCTGTCGAACACGTTCAAACATATCTTTTGTTGCAAAAAGATAAGGATGACCTTTCTTTATTGTATCCTGAAGCATAAGTTCAAACTGTTCTTTGGAGTATTCCGGAAGCTTCATCTCAATCTGACCCTTAACATAAGGTGCAGAACGGGTGAAGGTGAGAGACGGTCTGTCTGCTTCTTTTGATGCCTGAGAAGAAAAAACTGTTGTGGAATCGGCATTTGAGCTTACGGTGAAAGCAACCTCCGTGCTTCCTGTTTGAGCCATGGATTTCACATAGGAAGATACATTGAAGCCCTGAGTTACCTTGCCTGTCTCAGAAATGGTCGCTTCGCTGATTACCATGCCGTCTTTTTTTGTTTTTGGATTGCAGGCGCGGATTGAAATGGTGTTTCCTTCGGTTATGTTTCTCATTGTGAGATTTAAAACACAACCCACAAAGCCTGAATCGGCATATTCTGAAATGTCGAAACGAAGAAATGCTTTTCTGTTGTATACAGAACCTGCAAGCATAACCTCATTGTCTTTGAAGCCCGTCTCGTCTCTGCCGTCTTCAAAATAACTGTCATAGTCTGCACCTGTGATTGTGCCTATAACATCGCTTGCGGCAAAACCGGAAAAAGCGTTCAAGCATGAGCACAAAAGACTAAGGCTGATTGTTAGTGCTATGATTCTTTTCATAATTATTTCCTCCTTATTTAATTTGAGGTAACCGGTTTGAGATTTGAAGTCCATACAAAGGTTTTCAACATGTTCAAATCACCGGATAATGTTTTATCTGACAAAACCTCTCCGTCTCCGGGAGCAGCCGAAAACGACTTGGCACTGACATCAGTCAGTAAATTGCCCGAATAGCTTGCGGTAAAAAGCATAAGTGGCATTGTCTTGTCTGATGAATTCACTGTGCGGACAAAAACCTTTGCACCATCTGCCTCTTCTTTGATGACAGGTGTGCTTACAAGTACGGTTTTTTCGCTATCCGCATAGTGATAGTCTGTTATATCAAAATCTGTTATTGATGAATTTTTTAAGGTTTCATATGACACGGAGGGTCGGCTGTCGGGATATGATGAACTGACCGATACGCCGTACACCTTTATGTTACAGTTTGTGGCGCTTACTCCTATGTACATATATTCTCTGTCCGATTTAATGCATTCATTTGCAAGGTCTGTCACATCAGATTCAAAAATATGGTACACTGTGCTCGAAGATATACCGCGGTTTGCCGTGAGTACATTTGGAGAAGCGAGAAGATTTTCATCATTTATGAGCGATTCAAAATCAGAGTATGTAAGCTTTGAAAGCGTTCCGAGGTCGGTATTGAAGCCATACATTTTAAATCTGATGGTGCCGGCGGTTACCGAGCCTTTATACACACCTGCACAGAAATTAAACAGTGCATTTTTTATGCTCTCACCGTCAGATAACGAGGGAAGCTTCAGCTTAAAAAGTATGAATTGCTGACCCGAAAAAGTTGTGTCTGACGAAAAGGAGCTGACATATTCCGACGATGAGGAAGTTATGCGTCTTACCGCTTCGGCATACACCTTTTCATCCTGTGACGGATATATGATGTAGGAATAATTATTTGTTTTGTCGTTTTTATCGAAAACAAAAATTTCAATACCGCTGCTTGTCTCCTCTACTTCTGCCCCAAATTCTTCCTTTATGCCGAGTTCAAGCTTGTCGGCATTGAGAGGAACAGAAGAGGTAATCATTCTTGAATCTTTTTTGAAATCTTCAAGCTTTATGCCATCGACATATATGTTTTCAAGTTCGGGCTTTGGTCTGTCTTCGGTCTCGCTCCACTCATCCATCGGAACAAATTCATTAGGTTTTATGTTTGAAAGTTCCTTTTGTGTAAGGCATGGAGTAAAAGTCACACGAAGATTAACCTTTTTGGCATCTGTGATTCTTATGGCAAGCTTTTTGAGATGGGGAAAGCTTGACTGACCTTCGGGGTTTGGAGAGGTCGGAAGCGGAACAGAGTCCATAACCTCAAGGGTGAAGGGATTGTCACAGTCTATATTCACATGGAGGAACTTGCCGTTTTTGGAAACTATGGCTTTTTTTCCGCCATCTGTTATTTCAATATCTGCTTCATAAAAGTTAATGAAAGAATAAACTTCGCTAATCTCTGTCAGAGTCATTTCGTCCTGAAGAACAAATTTTCTTTTGCCATCAAAAAGTCCTGCCCCACGCTTGTAGGACTCAACCTGACCTTGGTAGGTTTCGGTCAGGTCGGCTATTGCATAGGAATAGTTCTCGTTGGAAACAAGAGTGTCAACAGTGTCTTCGGAATCGGGATTTTGACCGCCATCCGCCGACGGGTTTATTACCACACAGCTGTTTCCCTCTGCCCTCACGGCATAGTATTGCCACCTGTCGGGGCGATAGAAATACCTGTCAACGGAATAGTCCTCGCCCCCGGTGTTTGTTATCCAGCGTTCACCGATGGCGTCAAAACCTATTGTGCCGGAGTTCATATGTCCGTGAGAAGAATTTGCTTTTTGCACCGACATTGCCGCAAAAAGCTCCTGACCGTTGTTCCAAGAGCTTCGCATTGTGGCAATTCCGCTCTCTGTGTAGTGCTTATCCTTTTGGGAAATATCGGAAGTGGCATCCGAAAGGTCTATATCCGGGTCGTAGGCAAGACAGAAAAAGGGATGGGAAAGCTCATCGTTTTCCAAAGAATATTTCTGAAGATTCTTATCTCCCGAAAGTCTTGCAAGGATATATTTGTCAAAGCTTGTGTTTGGTGAAAGATAGCTTGTATCGTTGATTATAAACGAACCCTCGGATGAACCTGCATAAATGGGGAAATATGCTATGTTTGTCACATGGCTGACATTTTCATAACCAAGGCATGAGCCGAATGCCGATTTCATGGACAGCATCATACGTGAAATCATTGGACCCACAAACCCCCAATAACCCATACCCTCTCTCCAGCCGGAGTCGGGATATATTGCATTAAAGGGCTGACGCAGGGTTTTTAAGTTTTCACTCATTATGTATGCCGAGTAGGAAATGTCGTCATCACAAATTGCAAGAGCCTGCATAAACATGGTGCAGTTGTTCATGACCGCGTGATTGTGCTCACCACGAAGATGTCTTGCAATGCCGGTTATTTTGTCTGTCTCATAGGCTATTTTCACATTGTCAAGATGTTTTTCTTTGAGTGCGCTCTCCAACGAGGTTTTCTGCTCAACGCTCAGCCAGTCGTAGAGCCAGTCATAGCAGATTGCCACTGCCGTTGCCGACTGGGTGTTATCTATGTACTGATAGTCGCCCCAGGTTTCCATGGAGGCATAGTATGCCGCTTCGTCATAGGCTCTTTGGGCATAGGCTTCATCGCCTTCCATGAGATAGACAAAAGCACAGTACGGGACAATGCTCCATGCAGAGTTGAACCCGATTGACATGTATCCGCCGGATGGGTCTGTAATCTCTTTTACCCTTGTACCGAGATATGCCGAAGCAATCTCTTTTATCCGTGAATACTGCTCTTTCACAAGAGCGTTGCCGCCGTTTATATATCCCCTGACCCTTTCGAAATCAGCCTTTCGTCCCATAAGATAAGGGTGTCCGCCTTTTACCGTTTCGGTGAGCAGTGCCTCTATTTCCGATTGAGTGGGCGGAGTGTCAACAATGGTTGACTCCGTAATTTTGTAATAAAGCTTTGCTTTCCAGCTTTCAGATGTGGAATTGTGGGGATAGGCTTTTATTGTGTTGTGCCTTGTTACGGCTATCCACATATATTCCTGACCGTTTTCGATGCATTCTTTAACGTAATCCGTTACATCATAGCGGTTACGGTAGATTGTGGTCTCGGCAAATTCCGAACCTTCAATGCAATTGCCAAGAAAATATTCGCCCGTTCCAAGATTATTTCCATTAATAATCCTTTGGCTGTCTGCAATTGTGATTGTGTCCATATTAACATTGGCAGGCATTTTGTAGGCATAGGGCATTGTTCTTGCAGGATTGTAGTATGAGGTCATACGAAACTGTGCCATTTCAAGCTTCTGATATGAAGCAAGAGTCGGAAGCTTTATTTTGTATACTGCAGCCGTTTTGCCCTGACCCACATTGAAGTTGCTTTTGTCCGTAACGGAGGTGGCGGCAAGAGCTGTTGTGTCGGTTGCAGACGGATCATAGTTTAATATCCATGTTGCCGATGCATATTCAAAGGGAACATCGGTCATGTCTGAATCTTTGGAATCTGCACCTACAGGGATTGATATTATTGTCGAAAGCATTATCATGCAAAGAAGAACCGTTAAAATTCGTCTTGTCACATTACCACCTCCATTTTTTAATAATATAATACTCATTCGTAAAGGAAAATCGAATCAACCATACCGAATGCCATTTCAATTACTGCGTAATGGTTGTTTCCGCCAACACCGCCAAAACATTTAACATCGGCAGGCTTAATATAGCTTGTTTTGCCTGTTTTGGTGTTGTAGCACACAAACTGTGTGATATGATTTGGCATGTGATATGAATATAGGGGCTGAGTGCCGTCGTAGCTTTCGGGATTATAATTCATCGGAAGGAAAGAATAAATGGGGTTTTCCTTATCCCAGACATTTCCGAGAAGAAGGAATGAATCGGAAAGAGCACCCATTCCCGTGTTTTCATTTATTGTTGCACCGTCATTTTCGGATTTATATGCACTGCTTGATGCTGTGGTTATGTTGCAGAATTTGTTGTCGCCCGGTCTGTAGAGAACCTCAATATCCGAAACAATATCTTTTTCAGTGAAGTTAGCCTTTATGATGCTGCCTTCAACAACGCCTGCATTTACAAAGAAGTTTTCTTCTTCGGAGTAGAGCACCTTAACACGGTTCTGATAGTCCACAAGTTCAAGCTTGTCAACATAATCACCGCCTGCATTTATCACACGGCTCATTCCCGTTACAAGGTAGGCAAGTGCTTTGGCTTCAACAGAGCCAAGATCTGCCCCGCCGCCAAGCTCATATGTACTTACAATATAATCACTTTTCATGGTTTCTTCATCAAGGGAATAGCCGGTGTGAATTCTCTTGGTGATATATGTAAGTCCCGAATAAGAACTCATTTTCTTTACAATATAATCGGAATCCTCGGCAAGGTTAATGTCTTTTGAAACGGGAACCATAAATTGAATTGTATCATCTGTTGTAAAAATTCGATTTATGCCCTTGCCGTATAAAGAATTCTCCGACGCTCTGTACTGGTAATAGCTTTCCCATGAGTTGCCCTGGTCACTGCTCTTGTCAAGAGTCTTTTTGGTGTAAAGATTTGAATAGTCACCGTTTACCTGAGAAAGCATAGAGTCTGCATAGTTTAATTCTGCAAGTTTGTTTTGCTGATCAAGTTTGTAGGTTACAATTCCTGCAAGCATTGAAGAGGGGTAATCGGCATCCATGGGAAGATATATGGGATTCTTTTCCGTTCCGGAAACATATTCACCGTTATTCCCTGTGTAGCTTCTGCCATTGACAACTATTCTTTTTGCAAAATCATAGGTTTCGATGCTTCCGTTTGAAAGAAGCATTTTCACCTTCATTCCTTTGTTCATTCCACTGCCTAAAACTCCGGTCTGTATGAGATATGCCACATTTGTTCCTTCGGAATCTGCCTGAAGCTCAACATGAACAATTTCACGGTTAGCATTGAAATATGCAACAACAACATTTCCGTAGCTTACCTTTGACATAATGTCTTTTTCAACGCTTTTGTCTTTGGTATATTTACCGCCGTCAATGTATATGTAATCATCGCCGGAGGAACCTGTGTATTCGCCAACAACCTTGTCTCTCGAAATGATAACATCTGCAAGCAATTGGTCGTCGCTTTCGGCAACCCACACAACATTATAGGGGGCAATGTCGGAAAATTCTCCGACTACACCGTTCTGGTCGCACACTGTGAGAGTTTCTGCTTTTTCAAGATTGGCTACCTTTTTGCTGTCATGAAGGTCGGTAATGATGAAATCATCATAGATAACTTCATCCACAATATACTGTTTGTAAGAATTTATTATAACAACATCATATTCCCCGGCTGTCTTAATGAGCTTGACACTGCCGTATTTGGGCATCATGTTTTCTTCAACATACTCCGCCTTTTTGCCGTTGAATACTATGAGTGCGTCGGAAGCAATTTTTGCACTGAACTGTCTGTAGTTACTGTCATAATAGGTGTAGACACCGGATTTGAAAGTAACATCATCATAGGAATGAAGCTCAAGAATGTCATTTTTGTTATCTACAGGGTATGTGTAGATTGATTTTGCGGTGTAGGTTGAATCGTAATATACATCAACCTCCTGCCCAAAACATTTGTCGGTGTTAAAATTGCCGCTGCGAAGCTTGATACCGTCTACAGAGAAGATACCCTCTCCTACTCCGTCACCGTTTGCACCACCAAAATACTGGGCACCATCTGCTTTGCCGCTTAATTTTTCAAGATGCCAGTAACTTTGAAGCACGGTTTTTGAAGAATTCATGGTATGAACCATTCCGTCACCTGTGTATTCAGGCTCGGGAAGCTCGGTATTTAAGATGTTGTAGAGAAGAACAAACATAGCACCCTTGTTTATCTCTCCGTTTTTAAGACCGTCATCGAGACCCACTCTTGAAGCGGCGGCAATGTAACCTGCAGGCCAGCCTCCGTTTGCATCGGCAAGGAAGGCATAACCGCATGCGCTGACTGCAATTTTAATCGCTTCGGCATAGGTAATTGCACGGTCGGGGTTAAAGTTTTCAGCCTGAGAAACAAGTCCCCATGTGTAGGCATTGCAAATTTCATAATAAAAAGGTGTCTGAACCGAAATGTCGGCAAAGGGCGAAACTTCGTATTCATAGCTCATGGGCATGTTCAAAGTTTTAATAACTCTGCCCACAAATTCACCTCTTGTGACGGGTGCTGAAACATCTTCATCGGAGGTTGCGATTTCAAGGTCTTCAAGAAGACGCAGTGCCTTTGTTACATATGTATCATCCTTTACCGAACTTGTTGCACCAACAGACGGTATGCAAAAAATGTTCAGGATGATTGTAAGTGTTATTAATATGGAAGAAAGTTTTTTCATCATCATTCTCCTTTTACTCAAATTCAACATCAAACACGCTGAGACCAAGGGGCGGAACTTTCGCCATAAATCCGAGAGGTACTTCGTCGTATTTCATGCCTATTTTCATACTCTCTGCCGCCGCACCGTCAAACTTGGTTTCGTTGGCTTTGGGAGGATATACAAATCTCGGAGGAATAACAGGAAATTTGCCTCCGCATTCAACCGATTTAACTGTTTTGGTGCACAAAACTTCATAGTTTTTGTACATGTTCAAATGATTAACTACATAGACTCTGTATTTTCCGTTTTCCATAAGAAGCGGAATCACGGTTGTTTCGCAGTGGAAAACAGCATCAGATGCATTGTTAATGAGGTATGCAAGTGTCTGATAGAAAGCCGATGTACATTCGTTAAAGGGTTGTAAAACGGAGTAGAACGGAGCATCAAACCAGTCTTTGGGACACCCCTCGGGCTGTTCGGGTTCAATGCTTTTATCCATGATTTCACAAAGCTTTTGTTTATGTTTTTCTTTGTCGGCAATGCCGAAGGCAAAAAGCTCAAGCTTGTAGCCGCCCTTTTCGTCGGCAATGTATATGTCGGAATCTATATTATTTTCCTTGCAGTAGCCGATGGGGGCTGTGCAGATTACGGTGCCGTTTTTAAACTCCAGAATTTTTGTCTGTTCGTCTTTGGCAAACAAATCGAAATTGGGAACAAAAATCGAGCCGGAAACATCGGAAAGCTCCTCGATGCGAACTGCGGCACCGGTTGAAGCATTGCATCTTTGTGCTTCAAAAAACTGCTTGTGAATGGAAGGTCTGCGTTCGTTTATATAGTGGTCAAGATGTGCATAGTGAGCGTGGTCTGACCAGACAAGGGTTGTGGCGGCAATCTCTTTGGGATTCACTGCAAAAGCAAGCTTTTCACGCTCGTCCAGCCACTCCCACTCGGATTGTACAATACCGTCACCGAGAGTTATCATGTAGCCGTCTACACTATGCTTATAGCCACCGTTATGCTTTGTGTACAAATTTGCAAGATAGTACATATCTTTTTCAAGACGGGTTGGTATGTGATGAATGGTGTCCCAGCCCTCGGTGCAGTCTTTAACACCTAAAAGGGCATAGAGAGGTTTGTCCGGGTTAAACACATTCATCATCTGTGCATGGGACATATATTGCTGGAAACGGTATCCCCGTCCGCCAAGAAGCTCGCAACCTGTGGGAACTGTTTCGGGAAGAATGTAATCTGCCCCCGATTCATAGAACACACGGTAGTCAATGCCGTAGCGATAGAGAGCTTCAAAGGGGTCGGATGCCCAGGCATTGTTTATCATAACTTTTTTGCCGATGGCATGAATTGCTGATGCAACCTTTGTCCAAAAGCCTTTCCATCTCCATACATAAAATTCAATCCACTCTCGCCTGAGTGTACCCCATATATATTTTTGACGTGCTTCAATGTCGGACTGTTCGTCATAGCCAAATCTTTTTGCTATTTCATCGGGATATGTTATGCCCGAGTGAGATACAAACTGTTCGAGCATATCACAGGAAAAATCACCGTTTGAGATTGAGTATCCCGGCGGGCAGAAGCAGTCGGCAACATGAAGACCCGAAAAGCCGTAGTCTGTGAGACAGCGGACAATTTTGTCCACGAAGAAATCTTCATAATATGTGCCGTCTTTAAAACGTTTGAGGACATTGAGCTTCATACGTCCGTTGACACCATAGGAAAGAAGCTCAAGATGGTCGCTTTGCCATTCATAGTGACGGGAGTTTTCAAGATAAACACCGTCAACGCCCAAAAAGATTTCGGTTTCTTTTTCGGCAAGATTGTGTACCAGGTCACGCAGTTCATAGTTTGTCCACGGCTGACGCTCACGAAATTCATTTCTCGGTGCGCCAAAATAGGAACACAAATCCGGATGCAATGTGAATTCGGTGTCCATGTTCTCATGCTCATTTATAATGTCGGGATGAAACATAAACAGAGACATCGCTTTGGGAATAAATCCGGTGCTTTCAAAATATTCGTTGACACCGCGGTCAGCCCGATCTCTGTCAAAGCCGATAAGCGGCATCCATATCATATGATTTTTCTTTTTCATTGCCATTCTCCTTAAGACAGTTTGGTGAGCATATTGTATATTACAACTGCCGCTTCTGCTCTTGTGAGGTTTCTTTTGGGTTCAAAGCTTCCGTCGGGCATGCCGGAGAGAACTCCCGAGCCTGCCATTTTGCCGATGGCTTCAATTGCATAGTCAGCCATGACACCGGTGTCGGTGAATGACTTTTCCCCATCGAGGGTTTTGCCTGATGCAAGGAGTGCGCGGAAAGCAATAACTGCCATATCTTCTCTTGTGATGTTGGCATTGGGGTTAAAGGAGGCTCCGCTGCCTTTTACAATTCCTTTGTCGGCACCTGATGCCACATGTGCACCAAACCAGTCGTTTGCCGTAACATCGGTAAATGAAGAGGTTGCATCTTTGTTGTACCAGCCAAAGGCGTTTACAATCATTGTTAAAAATTCTGCTCTTGTTACTTTTTCACCGGGAGCAAAAATCCCATCTGCTCTGCCGTTGACAACTGATTTCGCGGCAAGATATTCTATTGCATCGGATGCCCATTCATAACCTGCCATATCGGAGAATTTGGTTTCGGATTTTATTTCTTCTTCGGGAGTTGTTACAATTGGAGGGTTAACACCCGGATTACCAAAAGAACCCGAAGCACTTCCCGATGGTTTTGATGCTCCCGAACCAACACCCGAACCCTTTGATGGCTTTTCGTTGTTTTTAAGAGCTTTTTCAAGAGCAGGAACAAAAATGTCTCTGAAAGCAGCGGCATCTTTGTATTCTGCGTTCATAAGCTTTTTATCAACAGACTCGGTTGAATATAAAGACTCATAATCTTCAATATATTCTTCAATTCCGAGGATTTTTGCATTTTCTTCATCGGTAATAAGTTTCTCAATCTGGCTCATGTGAGCAACAGATGAGATTTTGCCGAGAACGGTTTGTTCTTTGCTTACCTCTGAAGCAATGGTTTCAAAAATTTCACAAAGCTTTTCGGCATTTTCGTCGGAATAGGACGCATAGTTTGCTCTGTCTTCATTCTGAGCTGTTCGCTCAAAGAAAATGTCTGTATCGGAAATTTCGTCATAGGACGGAACATCAATTTCAAAAACATCAACAAAGAGATCCCATTTTTCCGAAAGCTTGTCTTTGTCATCGGATGAGGTAAAAATGCTCCAAAGCTCGTCCTTTTCTTCGGGACTTACGGCAATATATTTTCCGGTTTCAAAAAAGGCAATTTCAACTTCGTCGTCGAGAGCGTTACCGAAAGAATCGGTTGCACCTTCTCTGATGACTACCATATAGTTTGTGAATTCATTAAGAACAACGCTTCCCGAGAGCTCAATGCGGTTGGAGTGAGGATTGTAGGCAAAGCTTACTCCCTCTGCTTCAAAGCCCGAATCATCGGTGATTGTTACATAATCTGCCAATTTCTTTGCATCGGTGTACACACCAAAGCCTGCATATGTAAGCTCACAACCCCAGATTTTTGTTTCGGGGCTATGGAATTTTATGCGGGGATTGTTTTCAATTTCATAAAGTATTTTTGTATCTGCCGAGTCAGCGGATGCAAATTGTGCGCCGCTTGTACTTGTGAGTGCAACGATGAAGTCAGCGGATTTTTCACGTGCAAGAGAGGTGAGCTCCACTTCAATGACAACCGTGTTTTCCTCATCGGTTTCATATGCTTTAATGTCACCTGCTTTGTTTGAATCGTAATCATTCATACAAAATGCCACATTTGACGAATCGCTGTTTTCTTCATTTGAGATATAAAGACCGTTTTCAAAATCATATTCATCGCCAATGGCATATGCTCTGATGTTTTTTGCTTCATCCAAGGCATTTTTTGTGCCTTCTGGAAATTTAACGAGCATTGTCAGCTTGTAGGTGGAAAGGTATTTTCCTTCTTCTACTTCGGGAGCAGGAAGCTTATAGAAAGCGGCACCGCCATCCGAAAGCTTGAGAACAGGTGTGAAGGTGTCAATGGAATTGCTTTCTTCACCACTACAATAGGATGAACCAAGTGCTGATTCTTGAGCATCTATTATGTCACGGGCAGTTCTGAATGTAAGGGTTTCGGTGATTTTCTGACCGTATTTGTCGGAGGCTGTTACGGTTATACTGCAAAGTGTATCTTCCTTTGATTCATAAGGCACTGTAACGGTGTTTCCGTCAATAATAACTTCAGCATCTACACCGCCAACTGCTGCAGTAGCAAATTTAACATCATCGGAGAATGTGAACACTGCCTCACCGGAAATGGGATTCTTTTGTGCTCCTTTTGTCGGTGTGGTTTCTTCAAGTTCAAAAGCTGGAACATCTTTAAGAGTGTAGAAAAGCTTTGCCTCACAGCCGGAATAGTTGTGACGGTATGCTTTTATTGTGCCGTGGTAGGTTACTGCAAACCAGATGTTTTCCTGACCGTTTGCAACGGCTTCCTGAACATAATCGGTTGCATCATAGCGGTTTCTGTAGTTTGTGCCGGATACATATTCGTCACCGGTTTTGGTGTTTGCAAGATAATAGTCACCGCTACCGAGATTTGCTCCGTCAATAAGCTCCTGCATATCGCCAACAGTTACCGTGGTCATATCCCAATTGTCGCCGGGCATCATGTAGGAGTAGGTCATATATCTTGCGGTGGGATAGTAAGATGTCATACGAAATTCTGCCGATTCAATTGCTTTGCCGACAGGGATTTCGGGAAGCGGGAGTCTGTAGACACCTGCATTTTTTCTGTTGCCGACATTATAGTTTCCGTTGGCAGAGGTCATCTCTGTAGCGGCAAGTGTGGTTTCATCTGCAGCAGGGTCATAGCTTACTATCCATGAACCTGTTCCGAGGGTATAGCTCACGCCTTCCATGTCGGCATCTTTCACATACTCGCCTGCGGCATGGGCAGAAATAGTGAAAATACCCGAAAGCATCATCACAGAAAGAACGAGGGATAAAATTTTTTTCATTGGATGTGTTGCTCCTTTCCACATAGGAATTAGGGATTAGTAAATAGGAATTAGGATTTTAAGTTGGAGTTTGTCCGGGAGATAAGATTGGGCTCACTCACTGATGCCAATTCCATCTTCAAACTCACCGATAAACTCCAATTTATCACCAAAACACACTATATCCACATCGAGGGAGATTGAACAGCAATCTCCCCCAATATAATCTGTTTCTTTAATCTGAATTTGTTTTTGTTATCGTTATTTATTATTTTATTTCAATAACCTTTGCAGATGTTGCATCCGAAAGATTTGTGTTCCATATAAAAGCTTTTACTTTTGTTACACCTTTTTCAACAGTCATTGCACCAAACTCTATTGTTTCTGATTCTATGTCTGTTTTGAGGGTATATGGTACAAATGAGATTGAAACAAGCTTATTGCCGTTATACTGTGCAACTGCAATCTTGAGATTTACAACACCGGCTGTTGTGTTTGTCATTGCCGAAACTGCTTTGAACTCTTTTCCTTCTGAAAGGGTGATGTCTGCACATAAGTCATACTCTGCATCAGAAGAAACATCAACAATTTTTGGTTGAGCAATTATGAGTTCTTCCACGGGGGCATCCTCAAGAGTGAAATAAAGTTTGGCACCGTTCATGCCCGAATCGTGAGCATATGCTTTGATTGTGTAGCCATGAGTTGCGGCAATGTAAACATATTCCTGGCCGTTTTTGATGCACTCGTTGATATATTTTGTCACATCATATTTACATCTGTTAACCGATGAACCATCATAGTAAGAAGCATCGGATGCACAGTTTGCAATGAAGTTGGCATCTGTGCCAAGGGTTGCGGCATCAATTATTTTTCTTGAATCACCAACGGTGATTGTGCTCATATCCCATGCTTCTCCGGGCATTTTGTAGATGTAGGTCAGGAATCTGCATGATGAATACCAGGCTGATACCCTAAACTCTGCCATTTTAACTCTTTTGCCTTCGGGAACCTTTGGAAGCTTCATTTTGTATACTGCCGCTTTAATTCCGTTACCCACATTGATGTTGGAAGCAGAGGGGATTGGGCTTGCCGCAAGAGTTGTTGCATCTTCTATGGCAGGGTCAAAACTCATAACCCATGAGCCTTCGCCTTGGGTATATTCAATACCCTTCATGTCGGAATCGTCATAGAATTTGTATTTGGAATCGGTTGTAAAATTGATTGTGTGAGAAATGCTCTGTCCGTTTACATCGGTTGCATTGATTGTGAGAGCTATGGGAGCTTCGAGACCGAGGCTGAACGAAACATTTATTGTTTTTCCTGCGATTTCAATGTTTTCGGCAGGAACTGCTTCACCGTTTATTGTTGCTGTTGCTGTAGAAATGGTGTTTGAGAATGATGCCGATGCATTTCCTATGGGATAAACTCCGGTTGCACCCTCTGCAGGTTCCTGACTTTCAACTGTGAGAGCTCCAACATCTTTGAGTGTGTAATAAAGCTTTGCTTCTTTATTTTCATAACCATGGCGGTATGCTTTGATTGTGCCGGAATAGGTTACTGCAATCCAAACATAATCCTGATCGTTAGCTATAGCCTGTGCAACATAATCGGAAACTGTATATTTGTTTCTGTAGTCTGCAGGGTTTGCATAGGATGCATCATAAGCTATGGTTGCAAGATGATATTCGCCACTTCCGAGGTTGTTACCATCGATAAGTTTTTGAGCGTCTGCAACAGTAATAGTTGTCATATTCCATTCATCACCGGGCATCTTGTAGGCATAAGGCATAACACGCGCCTGTGTGTTTGAATAATATGACATCATTCTGAATTCTGCCATATCAAGTTCTTTTCCTTCGGGAACTTCAGGAAGGGGAACTCTGTATACTGCGGCATTCTTTTTGTTACCGACATTGTAGTTTGCAGCCGAGGTTGCCATTTCGGTTGCGGCAAGCGCGGTTGTGTCTGTAGCGGCAGGGTCATAGGAAAGAATCCATGATCCGTCTGCAACGGTGTAATCGATACCTTCCATGTCGGAATCGTCATAGTATTTATATTTGGAGTCGGTTGTGAAGGTTACTTCATATATATCTTCGGAGCCTTCTGCATTTTTTGCTGTTACAAGAAGTGTTACATTTTCGGAAAGACCGAGATCAAAGTTAATGTTTACGGTGTTTCCGGAAATTGTGATGTCTTTTGCATCAACTGTCACATCATTAATTGTAGCTGTGGCTGATGAAACAAGACCGGAATAAGTGATGGTTGCCGTGCCTTTGGGATACACTTCGGTTGCTCCGTCTTCGATGCTTGAACCTGTTGCACTAAAGCCCATAGCATCACGAAGTGTGTAGAATAGTTTTGCTTCGCATCCTTTAACATCGTGACGGTAAGCCTTGATTGTGTTATTACGTGTTACGGCAATCCACACATAGTCCTGACCGTTTGCGATGCACTGATTGATATAATCGGTTACGGTATATCTGTTTCTGTAGTTGGTTGTGTTGTAATATTCAACACCTGTTATGGGAGCACCGATGTAGTAGGTTCCCGAACCGAGAGCCGATGCATCGATGAATTTTTTCATATCACCGACGGTGATTGTGTCCATGTCGTGATTTCCGGGCATCATATATGCATAACGCATTTCTCTTGCAGGATTATACCAGGATGTCATACGAAATTCTGCGGTGTCGATTTCCTTGCCTTCAGGAATTTCGGGCAAAGGAAGCTTATATACAGCCGCACTCACGCTACTGCCCACATTATAATTGCTGGCAGAGTTGCCCATTGCTGTGGCGGCGAGGGATTCGTCTGTGTATACTGTTCCTGTTGCGGAATCTGTTCCTGTGGCATATCTTGTTATCCAAGAGCCTTCGCCGAGGGTGTAGGCAACGCCTTCCATGTCGGCATCTTCAACATATGCCGAAGCATCTGCCGCAAAACCGGGAACATAAATCACGCCCGAAAGCATGAATACAGAAATTAAAAGTGCTAAAAATTTTTTCATTTATATTTCTCCTTTCAAAATAAGGATGGGATTAGAATTCAAATTTGAGTTTGTCGGTGACGTAAAAAAAGTCCAGACCGCAAAAAGGCAATAAAATAATTTTAAAAATAGTGATAATATACATCATAATTTGAAATGATTTCAAATAGGTTGAAAAATATCCCTGCAAGATATTTTTCTCTTATCATATGCCT